>CAZYKR010000112.1:776-12996 GCA_964648005.1 uncultured Iamiaceae bacterium | reverse complement strand
CGGCGCCTTGGCGCCGGGCGATGTGAAGGTTGGCTACCTGCATCCTGCGCTGTTCTCGGACACCCCCGAGGACGGCTACCGGCCGGTGTTCGTCGGCGGCCACGACGTGCTGGTCGAGGGGCTGTACGGCGCCTTCGTCAACACATCGGCGACGCCAGTCGCCGTTGCAGCGAGCGTTGACACGGGTACCCAGCACCTCACCGGGTGGGACTGCGACCCGACCGTCTACTTCCCGGGCGCCGACCTGACCGACGCCGACCTCGCCGGCAAGCGCCTGGCGGGTTGTGACCTCGCCGGTGCCACGCTCGACGGCGCCGACGCCGAGGACGTCGACCTCACCCTCGCCGACCTCCAGGGAGCGACCTTCGCCGGCGCGGACCTGCTGCCGGCCTCGTTGAACGGCGCTGACCTGCGCGGTGCCGACCTGTCAGGCCAGGTACTGCTGCACCACAGCGGCGGTGGCCTGTGGCCGTGGGGCCAGCCGGAGGTCTTCGAGCACACGTTGCTCCAGGGTGCGCTCGTCGAGAACACCTCGTTCGTCGGCGCCTACCTGAGCAGCCTCGACCTCTGCCTCACCTGGCCGGACTGGAGCGGCATGATCGCCGGCGCCACCGAGGCGCGCTACGACATGTACCTGGGCTGGGTGCCGAGCACGCCCATCTTCTCGCAGGGCATCGGCGGCCCGCCCGTGCCGTGGGTCGGCCTGAGTCCGCTGACGGTCGAGGCGCTGTGCCAGGTCCCTGGCGTCGAAGCCGACTTCTCGGACTTCGCCGTGCCCCCAGCAGCGAAGGTCGGGCCCGACTGGAACGGCCGCGACCTGCATGGCATGTCCTGCAACTACTGCGGCTTCCCGGTGGGGACGACCTTCGCTGGGTCCGACCTCACCGGTGCCAGCCTGGCGCAGAGCTGGCTGGGCGGGGCGGACCTCACAGGCACCACGCTTGCCGGTGCCGTGCTCCGGTCGGCGAAGCTCCCGAACGCCGTGGGGTTGACGAGAGCGCAGCTGCTGGCCACGGACCCGCAGTGGGATGCCATCGACCTCAGCGGCACGGGTGTCGACCTGTCCGGCGCGGATCTGTCCGGACGAGCCCTTGCCGGTGCCCGTCTGTCGGGCATCGACCTGTCGGGCGCTGACCTGTCCGATGTGAACCTGACCGGCGCGGTGCTCACCGGAACCGACCTCAGCGGCGCGGACCTCACGGGCACCGTCCTCACCGACGCCGATCTCACCGGGGCCGTCGGCCTGACGGCGCCCCAGTTGCTCGCCGCCGATCCCGACTGGACCGGCATCGACCTCGACGACACGGGCCTCGACCTGTCCGGTACCGACCTCACCAGCCACACGCTCGCCGTGGCGAACCTGTCGGGGCTGAACCTCACGGGCGCCGACCTCACCCTCGTCGACGCGTCGTTCTCGACGCTGATCGGCGCCAACCTCGCCAACGCCAACCTGACCGACGCCAACCTGACGGGCGCCGATCTGACCGGCGCCATCGTGACGGGCGCGAACTTCACGAGCACGACGATCACCGGCATCAACTTCAGCGGCGCCGTCGGCCTCACGGTGTCCCAGCTGCTCGCCGCCCTTGGCAGCTTGTCGGGCATCAACCTGTCGGGATTCAACCTGGCGGGGCAGGACCTGAGCGGCCAGAACTTCAGCGGCTCGAACCTGACCGGTGCCAACTTCACCGGCACGAACCTCAACGGCGCGAACCTGACGAACGCCATCTTGGACAACGCCACGTTCACCGGAGCGACGATGGTCGGCACGCTGATTCCGGGCGCACGCTTCCCCGGGGTCGTCGGCCTCACCAAGCCGCAGCTCGTCGCCACCTCGCACAACTGGACCGGCACCAGCCTCAAGTCCTCCGGCGTCGACCTGTCGGGCACCAGCTTCACGGGCTACACGCTCAAGAACGTCGATCTGTCGGGCCTGAACCTCACCGGCGCCAGCTTCGCGGCGCAGAACATCACCGATGCCAAGCTCCAGGGTGCGAACCTGACCAACGCCGCCATGTGGTGGGTCCACTTCGTGCGCACCGACCTCACCGGCGCCACCGTCACCGGGGCGACGTTCAACGGCTCCAACATGGACTCGGCGGACTTCACGAACGTCGTGGGCCTCACCCGGGCGCAGGTGCTGTCGATGGGCAAGAACTGGACCTCGTTCGACCTCGACGGAACCGGGGTCGACCTGTCGAACGTGAACTTCGCCGGTTCGGGGTACACGCTCACACAGGCCGACCTCGGCGGCGTCAACGCGTCGGGCAGCAACCTGACCGGCGTCCAGTGGGTGCGGCTGATCGGAACGAACCTGGCCGGCGCCAACCTCACGAACGCCAGCCTCATCGATTCCCCGTTGACGGGGGCGAACCTGTCGGGATCGACGCTCACCGGCGTGACCTTCTCGAACGCCACGGCGATCACCGGCTCCTCGTTCGCCTCGTCTACCGGGCTCAGCGCCACGGAGCTCATGAAGGTGAGCAACTGGACCGGCGTCGACCTCAGCGGGAGCGGCGTCGCCCTCGCCGGCAAGGACCTCCGCACCAAGACGCTGGTCGGTGTCGACTTCGGCGGCCTCGACCTGACCGGTGCCAACCTCTACCAGCGCGATGTCGCCGGCGCGAGCTTCGCAGGAACGACGATCACCGGAGCGAACCTCGGGCTGCTCAAGAACACCGTGAACGGGCAACTGGCGGTCGCGGCACCGGACTGGACGGGCACCGATGTGACCCTCGCGCTCCTCGATGGCGCCGACCTCACCGGGCACACCCTGGTTGGTACGCAACTGGACAGCGCGAAGCTGAACGGCGCCGACCTGAGCGGCGTGGACCTCACCGGTGCGGACCTCGGTGGCGCCGTCGCCGGCGGTGCCAATTTCGCTGGTGCCACGCTGGTCGGGGCCAGACTCTCGGCGACGCTCACCGGTGCCGACCTGACGGGCGCGGACATGACGAACGCGACCATGTCCAGCGCGCGGCTCTCTGGCGCGGTCGGGCTGACGCTTGCTCAGATGCTCACGACGAATCACCAATGGTCAGGGATTCAGCTTGCCGGCACCGGCCTCGACCTCTCCGGCATCGACTTCGCTGCGGGCGGGTTCAACCTCGGGTCGGCGGACCTGACCGGACTCTCGCTCGCCGGGGCGAACCTGACAGGCGTGAACCTCTCCCTGGCCAAGGTCGACGCAGCGAACCTCGCTGGGGCGAACCTCACGAACGCCAACCTGTGGAACGCCACCCTCACCGGCACCACCCTCACGGGTGCCACGCTGGCTGGGGCAACGATCGGGAAGGCCAACCTCACCGGCGCTGTCGGGGTCACGCCGGCGATGGTGCTCACCACGAACGCGAACTGGATCGAGACGAAGCTCGGTGGCCTCGGCCTGGTGCTCGACGGCCACGACTTCACCGCCGCCGGAGCCACGCTCACCAAGGTCGACCTCAGCGGCGGCAGCATGGTCGGAGCGACCCTCAGCACCCGCGACCTGTCCAACGCCAACCTCAGCGGGGTCGACCTGTCCGCGGCGGATCTGCCGGGGGCGAACCTGACGGGCGCCAACCTGACCGGCGCCAACCTGACCGGCGCCAATCTCGCGGGCGCCAATCTGACCGGCGCCAACCTGACCGGCGTCGTCGGACTCACCGTCGCTCAGGTCCTCGCCGCGGGTGGGACGAACCTCGCCGGCTACGACCTGTCGGGTCTCGACCTGTCCGGGCTCGACCTCTCGAACGTGAACCTGACGGGCGCCAAGCTCATCGGGACGCTGCTCGTCGGGGCCGATCTCGACGGCGCCAACCTGACGAACGCGGACCTCACCGGCGCCGATCTCACCGGAGCGTCGTTGGTGGGCGCCACCCTCACGAACGCGCACTTGCCCACCGCGGACCTCACGACCGCCACGCTCACGGGTGCGGCCATCGGCGGCGCCGACTTCGCTGGTGCAACGCTCGTCGACGCGACGGTCGATGCGACGACAGGGACGAATCCCAGGTTCTCGGGCGCGGACCTGTCCGGTGCGTCGTTCGTCGGATCGAACCTTCAGTCGTCCAATATGAGCGGGGCGACGCTGACGGGTGCCGATCTGTCCGGCGCGAACATCCGCGCGGCGTACATGGCCAATACGACCGGGCTGGCCCTGGCGCAGCTCGTGTCGACCCAGCACGATTGGCACAACACCTCGTTCGAGGGCTCCGACGTGAGCTTCGCCGGCGCCACGTTCGCCGGTGGCGGGTACACCCTGACCTTCACCGACTTCGGCGGTCTCGACTTCACCGGTGCCGACTTCACCGGCGTGGTGCTTCGAGGCACCAACTTCACGGACGCCACCGGTCTCACGGCGGCCCAGCTGCTCGCCGCGAACCCCGACTGGTACAACCTGACGCTGTCGTACTCCTCGGTGAGCTTCGCGGGCGTCGACCTGGCCGGAGCTGGCGTCGACGTCCGGTCCGCGTCGTTCAAGGGCCTCGACTTCGCCGGCGCGAACCTGACCGGCGTCAGCCTGTCGGGTGTCCAGTTCGATGGCGCCGTCGGGCTCACGGCGCCGCAGCTCCTCGCAGCCGCCCATACCTGGTCCAGCATCGATCTGACCGGCACCGGCGTCGATCTGTCCGGCGTCGACTTCGCTGGCGGTGGGTACGACCTCAGGTACACGCGGCTCATGGGCCTCGATCTCTCGGCTGCGAACCTCGCCGGCCTCGACCTCAGCAGCATCCGGCTCGACGGCGCCGACCTGACCGGCGCCAACCTCACCGATGCCAACCTCGCCAACGCGGATCTGAACGGCACGAACCTCAACCTTGCCGACCTCGACGGCGCCGACCTGTCACCCGTCCGGATGGTCGGCGCCACACTCGTCGGCGCCAGCGCCGTCGGCGCGGTGTTCGGTTCGACCGGCTATTCGCCGCCGTCCGACACGATGGCGGGCGCGGTGTTCGCCGGCGCCGACCTGACCGGCGCCAAGCTCTACGCCCATGCCGACGGGGTGGACTTCACGAGCGCGACCCTCGTCGATGTCGTCGCCGCCAAGAACACGGGCGGGACGGACTCGTTCGCCAACGCCATCTTCACCGGCGCCGACCTGACCGGCGCCACGTTCGGTACGACCTGGGCGCCGTTCACCATGACCGGCGCGACCTTCGGGGGCGCCGACCTGACCGAGGCAGCGTTCCCGAACGCCACCATGACGGGCGCCGACCTCTCGACGGCCATCCTGACCCTGACGAACCTGCTCGGCGTGCTCGGGAGCCCCGCTGGTGGGTCGACGGCCACCTACGGGACCACGACCTGTCCGGACGGCACGGTCACGAACGGCACGACCGTGCCGAGCTGCGTGGGGCACGGCGTCTCGCCCTGAGCCGGCGCGCCGCTCGGAGAGCGCCGGGCGCGTCGTCATCGGTGCGACTCGTCGATGAGGGCATGGGTCAACGTGTCGAGGAGCCAACGCTGGTAGCGGGCACGGCTCCAGCGGCGCCGTTTGCGCAGGAGCTGGTGGGAGCTGAAGTGGCTCGAGGCCCATGCCGAGTCGACGGCCTGCTTCTGCGTCAGGTCGGCCCTGAGGGCGCCGGTCTCGGCGATCCCGGCTACCAGCGTGCCGATCACCGCCAGCGTCGCCGCCGCTCCGGCATCGGCCAACGGGCGCAGCTCGGGATCGGACTCGGCCGCGTGTTCGCCGAGCTGGAGGAGCTCGCCTGCTCGCTCGTAGAGGGCGGTGGTGTCGTGGCAGAAGCGATCGATGGCGCCGAGGGCTCCGAGGTCCCCGGCGGTGGCTCCGTAGTCGGTGGCGTCGGCTCGGGGGCCGTCCTCGCCGCCGGCGACGGCGACGCCGATGAGCTCCTGGAGCAGGGCAGCCTTGGACGGGAAGGCGAGGTAGAGCGTGCGCTCGGCGACGCCCGCTTCGAGGGCGATCTGCTTCATCGTCGTCGGCACGTAGCCCTGGTCGATGAAGAGGCGCCGAGCCGTGTCCCGCAGCAACGTGCGGGTCTGGCGTGCGGCTTCCGCCCGCACGGGGGAGTGGTAGGACCGCTTGCGCTGCTCCGCCATACCGCTACAGTGACACACTAACGAATACAGCGCAACACTACTGAAGGAGGGGTGATGGCACCGGAGTTGGCAGGCATCCACCACGTGAAGTTCCCGGTCACCGACCTGGAGCGCAGTCGGCGGTGGTACGCACAGGTCTTCGGCCTCGCCGTGCAGATGGAGTTCCGAGACGACGACGACGGGCCGGTGATGGGCGTCGTGTTCGAGCCCGCCGGCGGCGTGTTGATCGCTCTGCGGCAGAACGCCGACGCTGCCCGGGGGATCGCCGGGTTCGATCCGGTCGGGCTCGGGGTCGCCGACCGGGCGGCACTCGAGGTGTGGGCTGCGCACCTGGACCGGCACGACATCGACCATTCACCGGTCATCGAAGCCTCCATCGGCTGGCTCCTGGTCTTTCATGATCCCGATGGGCTGGAGCACCACCTGTACACGATGGCCGGTCACGGGCTGGACCACAGCGGTCGAGCGGGCTACGGCCAAGCCGTCGCCCCGGCGTGAGCGGCGCAGACGAGGACGCCTGGCTCCGGCTCGCATTGTGTTCTAGCAGTTGCTAGAACAAGTCGAGAGAAGGAGTTGGCATGCGCGAGACGGTCCGGTCCGAGCCCCAACATGATCTCGACACGCCCGCCGAGATCGCCGAGATGGTCCGGCGCTTCTATGCCGACGTCGCTCAGGACGAGCTGTTGGGCCCGATGTTCAACGACGTCGCCCAGGTCGACTGGTCCGAACATCTGCCCAAGCTCACGGCCTTCTGGTGTCGGGCCCTCCTCGGTGTGCCCGGCTATGTCGGCAACCCGTTCCGGGCCCACGCCGAGGTGCACCGACGACGCGCCTTCACCGACGCCCACTTCGAGCGGTGGCTGGCGTTGTTCCACGAGACGCTCGAGCTGGGCTGGGTGGGTCCGTGCGCCGACCGCGCCGCCGGACTCGCGGACCACGTCGCCCGAGTCCATCGCCAACAGCTCATCGGCGACGTGGTCCCGAGGCCCCCGTCCCCGGGCGCCGGGTGAGCGAGGTTCGCGCCTTGCTCAGGTCGGATCGTCGTCCAGCATGTCCAGCAGGTCGGCCAGGTGCGCTCGGAAACGGCGTAGCTCCTCGCGGTGTTGCATCGACAGCGAGCGCAGCCTGGTGCGGCCGACCGCGGTGATCGTGACGTGTTGGCGGCGGTGGTCCTTGGGATCGGCCGTCACCTCCACCAGGTCAGCCGTCGCCGCTCTGTGGACCAGCTCGCCGGTCGAGTGCACCCGGAGCTGGAGCTGGTGCGCGAGCTCGGAGATCGTCGGCGCGTCGGGACCGGGCCAGCCGCGCGCCGCGAGCAGGAGTTGGTGCTGGTTGGGGGTCAGGCCTTCGGCGCGCGCTGCCTCCTCGGAGAACCTCAAGAACAGCCGTAGCGCGTGGCGGAACGCCGCCAGTCGCCGGTAGTCCCGGTCGGAGAGGTCGTCGCCGGCCCCGGCGGTCATGACCGGGCGCCTGCGGGCGAGCGGGCTCGTTGTGTTTCGATGACGGCAGTTTGGCTCGTCAGCACGAGTGCGACGACGGCGGCAGCGAGCGCCATGGGGAGCACGGCCAAGCCGGCCATGGCGGTGACGACCAGCGTCGAGCCGAGCGGCGTCTTGGTCACGCCGACGCACAACGCGACGGCCAGGCTGACCATGAGCACGGTGGCGTTGGTCGAGGGCACCAGGACGTGCAGTGCCTGACCGCCGGCGAACCCGATGAAGAACAGCGGAATGATGAACCCGCCCTTCCATCGCCCGGTGAGGGTGACGAGCACGCCGGCGGCTTTCGCTGCGATGGCCACCCCGAGCGCTCCTGCCGTGAGGCCGCCGGTGATGACGGCGTCGACCTGGGTCTCACCGTTGGTCAGCGCGAAGGGCGACCACCAGGCCAGCAGTGCCAGCAGCGCTCCCGCGAGCGCGGGCAACGCGATGGTGGGGACCCGCGCCGCGGCACGGCGGGCACAGGCCACCGCCGCAGTGAAGGCCATGGCGCCGACGGCGCCGAGCACGCCACAGACGAGGCCCCACGCCAGGTCGCCGCCGGTGAGCGTCTCGGCGGCGGGAAGGCTCCAGACCGGGTCGAGTCCGAGGCCGGTCAGGGCGACGTTCAGCCCGAACCCGATCAGCGCGCCGACGGATGCAGGCACGAGTGCCTCGTAGTACTGCAAGCCCCGCCGATGGAGGATCTCGAGCGCGAACAGGGCCGCGCCGAGGGGCGCACCGAACAAGACGCTGAACCCTGCCGCCATGCCCGTGATCGTCAGCACGCGCATGGTGTCGCTGTCGAGCCCGAAGCGCTGGGCGGTCCACGTGCCGAACGAACCGCTCGCCTGCACCAGGGGGGCTTCGGGACCCATCGTCCCGCCGGCAGCGACGCACAGCAGTGATGTCGGCAGCAAGGAGCGGACCTGACGGACGTCCTCGGCGCCGCCGAGCACGTGGATGTTGTCGACGAGCAGCTCGACGCTGCCGCTGTCACCCAGGAATCGTCCCAGGATGGTGATCGTCACCCCGACGCCGATCAGGATCGCCGCCTGGGTCCCGACGCTGTGCTCGCCAGGGCCGATCACCTCCGTCAGCACGCGCAACCCGGTGAGGTACGCGGCGCCGATCAACCCGCCGCCGATGCCTACGGCGAGGACGGGGATGGCGAGTCCGCTCCGCCGGCAAGCGTTCGACCACCCCGTGCGAACGGCGTCGCGCCAGGATCGCTTGACGGTACGAGCTCGGTCCACGCGGCAACAATAGATCGTGATACGAGCTAATGGCGATCCGGGGGTGCAGCGGCCGGACGGGCGTGATCGTCGCAAACCTCGGGGTCGGCGAACTCGTGCGCCCAACACGGAGCGTCGCCTCCCTCGTCGCCGAATCCCGGGTCGATCGCCGCGGCGTCCGGGTCGGCAGTTGGGTGCCGTCGGTGACCACCGGTGGATTCCGTGCTCACGGTCATGGCATCCTCCTTTCGGAAATCTAGCGAACACTAGAATAAGCGCCCGGCGCTCGCTGTCGGCGCGGAGGTGGACATGCCGACCGACGATCATGACATCGACCGACGCGCCGACGTCCATGAGCTCGTTGTGGCCTTCTACCGGGAGGTCGTGTTCGACGACCTGCTGGCGCCGGTCTTCGCCGAGGTCGCCGAGGTGGATTGGGGTGAGCACATCCCCAAGCTCATCGATTACTGGTGTCGGGTGCTGTTCGGCGAGGCCGGTTCGCGCAGCGCATTGCTGGCTGCGCATCGCGCGGTCCACGACATCGAGCCGCTGCGCGTCGAGCACCTCGACCGGTGGTACGAGCTGTGGGCCACGACCGTGGACGGGCGCTGGGTCGGACCGACCGCCGACACGGCCAAGACCCACGCGGCTCAGATCGGTGCCGTGTTGGCACGCCACGTCCTCGACGCCACCTGGCGCCCGCCGTCCGAGGTAGATAAGTTCTAGCAAAGCCTAGAAAAAGGGGAGAGCGTGCGGATCAAGGTGCACCCGGGCTTGTGCGAGGGGCATGGCGTCTGTCGCCGCTTCGCGCCGAGCATCTACCAACTCGACGCTGAGGGGTACCTGGACCTTCATCTGCTCGACGTCCCACCCGAGCTCGAGCGTGATGCGGTCCTCGGTGCCGCCGCCTGTCCTGCCCACGCCATCAGCGTCCTGCACCAAAGCGCCGACCGGGCGACGACCGGCAACGCGTCAGGGGGCTTGCCGTGAGCGCCACCACTGCCGTGCCGGGCACCGACGAGCGCCCGGGCCTGGTGCGTGCCTTCGTCGTCGGCGCGACCGTGGGCTTCGTCGCCGTGTTCTCGCTCTTCGCCGGCGCCACGCTGCTGCTCGGTCTCGGCGTCGGCCCGGCGATCGGGATCGGCCTGTTCACAGCCTTCTGGGGCGGACCGGGCTTCGGCGGGATGATGGGTGCGGTCCTGCACCACGCCAGGGTCGACGAGGCATGAACGTCGGCGATCTCGCCGCTTCAGCGGGAGCCCCCGCTCACCTGGGAGTAGGTCAGGACCCGCCGTCGCCGACCGCGAGGGCGGCGAGGTCGGGCGTGCGGGACTCGACCACCGACCAGGTCTCTGCGCTGACGCCATCGTGGATCTGGCGCATCATGGCCGCGAGCGCCGACTTCGGCATCGACGACGCGATGTTGCGGAGCCGCAGCTCGAGGTGGTCGGGGCTGAGCGCGGACGTCACCCACGGCTGCAGCTGCGGGTCGGGCGGCAGCGAGGAGATGATGGTGCGAAACAGCGCCGACTGCTCGTCGTCGCTGAACAAGCCGTCCACCTGGACCAGCGCCGTCGACTCCTCGAGCTCGAGGTGGGCGTCGAGCGCGTCGCGCATCGCCGCGGCCGGGTCGGCCAGCGCGGCCAGCGCATCGGTGGTGCGCTCGGCGTTCGCATGCAGCAGCGCTGCGCCGAGCGCGTATACGGCGAGCTGCTCGTCGCGGTGCTGCTGGCCGAGGGCGGCCTCGATGGCGCCGCCGCGAGCGGCGATCGCCGGGAACATGATCCCGTCCTCCACCTCGGAGTGCGCTCGCAGCTCGCGGTCGAAGGCCCAGAACCGAGCCGCGAAGGCCGCCAGCTTGTCGAGCGTCAGGCCCTCCGCGTCGGCGGCGATGCCGGCGGCCTCGTGGCCGAGCGCCTCGTGCAGGTCGTACCAGGTCTTGAGCGGCCCCTTGATCCGGCCGTCGTCGGTGGCGGTCGTCGTCATCGGTCCTTCTCCTGCTGCAGTTGTTGTCCGTCGGCGGAGCGGATCCTACCGAGCATCGGAGCGAGCGGTCGTCGTGAGGGACTGGCGGTGACGCCCGACCAGGAGTCGGCTGGCGCCGTTGGGCACACTGTGCGGGTGACCGAACGCAATGCCCGCCTGACCGCGCACCGACGACCCCGGCGCCACGTGGGGCTGTTCGCCGTGGTCGCCCTCATCTGGGCGACGAGCGCCGCCTGCGCAGAGCAGGTTCGCCAGGCGGTCGAGGACGAGATCGAGCACAGCACCCAGGGCACGTTCTCGTCGTTGCCCGACCCGCTGCCGGCGGGCCAACCCGGCGACATCATCCGGTCCGAGCGCCTGCTCGGCGCCCCGAACGGCGCCACGGCGTGGCGGGTGCTGTACCACTCGACCGATCTGCACGGCAACGACATCGGTGTGTCCGGCACCGTGGTCGTGCCCAACGGCCCAGCACCCGAAGGTGGGCGTCCCGTCGTGTCGTGGGCGCACCCGACGACCGGCTCGCAGCCGCAGTGCGGGCCGTCGGTGATGACCGATCCGTTCCTGCTGATGGAGGGCTCGCACGAGCTGCTCGACGCCGGCTACGTGATCGCCGCCACCGACTACTCGGGCATGGGTGCGGACGGCCCGAACAGCTACCTGCTCGGCTCGACCGAAGGCCGCAACGTGCTCGACGCGGTGCGCGCCGCCCGCAACCTCGGCGACGACGCCGGTGCCGGCACCGACGTGTTGCTGTGGGGACATTCCCAGGGTGGCCAAGCCGTGCTGTTCGCGGCGCAGATCGCCGGCGAGTACGCGCCCGAGCTCGAGGTGCACGGGGTCGCGGCCGCAGCACCGGCGGCCGAGTTGGGGCCGTTGATGGTCGACCACATGGACGACATCTCCGGCGTGACCATCGGGGCGTATGCCTTCGACGCGTACCTGCAGGCCTACGCCTCGACGACGCCCGGGCTGACGCTCGACAACGTGCTCACCGCCGATGCTCGGGCGGCGTTGCCCACGATGGTGCCGTATTGCCTGCTGACGCAGTCCAAGGAGATCCACGACATCGGCGAGCCGTTGGTGGGCAACTTCTTCCTCGGTGATCCGACGACGATCGAACCGTGGGCGACGCTGCTGCGGGAGAACACCGCCGGCCAGTCACCGATCGGGGTGCCGGTGCTGATCGCGCAGGGTGAGGCAGACAAGCTCGTGGTCCCGACCACGACCGAGCAGTACGTCCAGCAGCTGTGCGCCGACGGCGAGCACGTCCAGTTCCACACCTACGCCGACATCGATCACGGCCTGGTCGGATGGCGCGCCCTGCCGGCGGTGCTGCCGTTCTTCGCCGAGCTCATGGCCGGCACCACGCCCGCTGACACGTGCGGATCGATCCCGCCGATCGAGCCGATGACCCCGCCCGGCTCGACCCCGCCCGGCTCGACCCCGCCCGGCTCGACCCCGCCCGGCTCGACCCCGCCC
>CAZYKR010000112.1:0-676 GCA_964648005.1 uncultured Iamiaceae bacterium | reverse complement strand
GGCTCGACCCTGGGCGCGACTCGAGGCACCACGCCCCAGCCGATCCCGACGCCCTAGGCACGTCCGCCGACCATCGAGGGTGTGGCGCATCGAGCGTGCAGATGCTGTGCGTATGTGACCGAATCTGCACGGTCGTTCCGAGCACGGTCGTTTCGTGCGCGACCAGTTGACCGGCCGTGGACGCTCGACGCCAGACTGGTCGGCGAACCGGTGTGGCGTCGGTCGATTCGACCGGTGCCGAAGCGAGGGAGTCCACCGATGGGCCAACTGCTGCGCGTCCAGAACTTCATGGTGTCGAGCGACGGGTTCGGCTCGGGCGAGGGCCAATCGCTCGAGCGGCCGTTCGGTCACGCCGACCCGTCGCAGCTGGCGGCGTGGGCGGGGGCGACGGCGCATTGGCCGGGCCGTCAGGACGGCGGCGGCACGATGGGGCTCGACGACTACTTCACCCGCGACTTCACGAACAACATCGGCGCCGAGATCATGGGGCGCAACAAGTTCGGGCCGCAGCGCGGTCCGTGGGAGGACCACGAGTGGCAGGGGTGGTGGGGTGACGTGCCGCCCTTCCACACGCCGGTGTTCGTGCTGACCCACCACCCCCGCCCGTCGTTCACCCTCGACGACACCACGTTCCACTTCCTCGACGCGACGCCGATCGAGGCGCTCGAGCGGGCCC
>CAZYKR010000111.1:0-13016 GCA_964648005.1 uncultured Iamiaceae bacterium | reverse complement strand
GAGTTGGCCGACGCCCTGGCGGCGGCACGCCAGGAGGTCTTCGAGGCGGGGGCGTACGTCCACGGATGGGATCTGCTGCCCGGGCTGCGGGCGATGCTGGCCGAGGACCTGGCGGGGCTGGTCGAGTTCGGGGTCGACGGTGGCGGCGGTGCGATTCCGGGGTTGCCGGACGACTCGCTGGAGCATCTGGCCTCCGGCGGGCAGCCCCGCTCGATCGACGAGGCGCTGTTCTGGGCGCAGGAGGACGGCACCCACAGCCTGATCGACATCCAGGCGGTCGCCGCCGAGCCGCAACTGTTCGCCGCCGCCCCGCTCGGCGACGCCGCGGTCACGGCGCTGTGCGGTTCGGCCACGCCGTCGCCTGCCGACGTCGAGGCCCACATCGACGACCTGATGGAGGGGATCGAGCAGCGCTGGACGGCGCTGGCGATCACCGCATACGTCGACGGCGCGCCGTCGCAGATCTACTTCGTCGGCGCCTCCGGCGACTGACGCCGCAACCGGTCCGCGGCGGTCGCTCAGTCGGCGGCCGTGCGGCGCAGGACGCGCAGCGAGCCCACGGCGCGCTCCTCGACGAAGCGTCCCGACTCCCGCGCCCGGCAGTAGATCTCGTACGGCGGGCGACCACCGTCGGCGGGATCGGGGAACACGTCGTGGATCACCAGCTGGCCACCCGGTTCGACCTTGGGCGTCCAGTGCTCGAAGTCGGCGTGCGCCGGCTCGGCACCGTGGCCGCCGTCGATGAACAGCAGCGACAGCGGCGTGGCCCAGTGCGTGGCGACGGGGATCGAGTCGCCGACGAGCGCGACCACCGTCCCTTCGAGGCCGGCGTCGTGCACGGTGCGCCGGAACAGCGGCAGCGTGTCCATCTTGCCGACCGCCGGGTCGACCAGGTCGGGTTCGTGCCACTCCCATCCGGCCTGGTTCTCCTCCGAGCCGCGGTGGTGGTCGAGGGCGTACAGGATCGTCGACCGCTGGCGAGCGGCGGCGCCGAGGTACACCGCCGACTTGCCGCAGTACGACCCGATCTCGAGCATCGGCGAGCCCCCGGCCGGGACGCCGAGGGCGGCCTCGTGCAAGGCGAGCCCCTCGTCGGAGGGCATGAAGCCGCGGGCGGCCTCGGCGAAGGCGCGCAGCTGCGGGTCCATCGCGACGTTGCCGGTCGTCCGCGGCGTCAGCGCGCCGAGTCGACGGCGGGCTGGTCCTCGTCGTCGCCGGGCGGGGCGTCGGCCTCGAGGTGGAACAACCGGTCGAGCAGGAAGAAGCGCAGCACCCACAGCACGCCGAAGGCGCACAGCTGCACGAACAGGATCACGAACTTGTTCTCGGTGTGGTCCTCGGCGAAGTGGATGGCGATCGTCGACATGATCAGGCCGGCGACGACGAAGAACCAGAACGGCAGGACCTCGCGCTTGAGGTGGCTCTTGCCCCGCTTGCCCCACACCCAGGCCCGGTTCATGTAGTACGCCGGCACCGAGCTGACCATCACCGACAACACGTTGGCCTCGGTCGGGTTCATGTGCGTCTGCAGCAGCAGGAGCAACCCGCCGCCGAAGAGCACGTTGACCACCGACACCATCGAGTACTTGAAGCCCTTCTGCTTGATGAGCCCCATGACGTACTGGACGATGGTCTTGCCCGGTGCGTCGGCTTGGTCAGTCTCCACGGGCGCATCCTGGGCCGCAGCGGGTGTCGTCTGCACTGGTGGTGTCCTCGATCATGATCCGGTCTGCGACGACGTGGTCCTGTCGTGCCCGATGTGGCCCCGTCCGGGCCGAACGGATCGATGTTACTGCTGCGCGCGCGGCAGACACAGTTCAGGGTCGGTCGAGGGCGTTGGCGCGTGCGACGCCGCCGAGCCAGTGCGCCGACGGCTTCGGGGTGCGCAACTGCGTGGCGCGGTCGACGTCCACGATGCCGAAGCGAGGGCCGTAGCCGAAGGCCCACTCGAAGTTGTCGAGCAGGCTCCAGCACGTGTAGCCGAGCACCTCGATGCCGTCGTCGATGCAGTCGAGCACGCCCTCGAGCGCCGCACGCAGGTACGCCTGACGCTGGGTGTCGTCGTCGGTGCCGATGCCGTTCTCGGTGACGAGCACGGGCGTCTGCTCCGTGACCTCCCAGGCGCGGCGGATGGTGGCCGCCAGCGACTCGGGGTAGTACTCGTAGCCCATCGGCAGCACGGGCACGCCGTCCTCGGGCCCCAGCTCGCCCTCCGGCCCGATGCGGGTGCGGCTGTAGGTCTGCACCCCGATGAAGTCGTCGTCTCGGCAGGCCTCGAGGTAGTGGTCCTCGCTGAGGAAGCGGATGCGGTCGCGGCGGGCGATGGCCAGGTCGTCGTCGGCGGGGACGGCCTGGTAGTCGCTCATCGACACCGTGAGGCCGACCGGCACGTCGGGTGCGACGTTCTTGATGGCCTCGGTGGCGGCGACGTGGGCGTCGCGCATGATGTCCTGCGCCGTCAGCCAATGCTCCTTGCCGAGCGCACCCGGCGGGAAGGCGCCGACCATGTAGCCTATGAAGGCGACGACGTTGGGCTCGTTGATGGTGCAGATGCGTCCGGCGAGGTCGCCGAGGTGTTCGGTGGCCTTCTCGGAGAACCGCACGAACTTCTCGACCGTGGCACGCTCGTGCCAGCCGCCTTGGGCCGCCAGCCACTGCGGGCTGGTGAAGTGGTGGTAGGTCACGACCGGTTCGATGCCGTGCTCGAGGCAGGTGGCGCAGACGCGGCGGTAGTGGTCGAGGGCGGCGCGGGAGAACTGGCCCTCGACGGGTTCGATCCGGCTCCACTCGATCGAGAACCGGTAGTTGTCGAAGCCCAGCTGGGCCAGCAGTGCGATGTCGGCGGGGTAGCGGTGGTACTGGTCGCACGCGTCCCCGCTGGGTTCGACGCAGGGCGTGTCGGGCGCGAGCTCCCAAGCCCACCAGTCGTTGTTGACGTTGTTGCCCTCCACCTGGTGGGCGGCGGTGGCCGTCCCCCAGCGGAAGCCCTCAGGGAAGCGTCGGGTCATGGCGCCGGAGGCTAGTAGAACTGCTCCATGGGCCAGCCTGCTGTCGACGACCTGGTGGATCTGCTCGACCTGGAGTCGATCGAGGTCAACGTGTTCCGGGGCCGCCCGCCGTCGGTGCAGCGCCAGCGGGTGTTCGGCGGGCAGGTGGCGGGCCAGGCGTTGGTGGCGGCAGCGCGCACCGTCGACGCGGCGTACGCCGTGCACTCGCTGCACGCCTACTTCCTGCGCCCGGGCGACCCGACGATCCCGATCCTCTACACCGCCGACCGCATACGCGACGGACACACCTTCGTGACGCGGCGCGTCGTCGCCGTGCAGCACGGTCGGCCGATCTTCAACCTGCAGGCCTCGTTCCACATCCCCGAGGTCGGCTTCGAGCACCAGGCGCCGATGCCGACCGATCTCCCTTCGCCCGAGTCGCTGCCGGACTTCCGGACCCGCTGGGCCCGCTGGGCCGACGCCATGGGCGAGGACTACACGCGCGACCGACCCATCGACACCCGCAACTGCGACTGGCAGCCCGGGGACCGCACCGTGGCGTTGCCGCCGCGCCAGCGGGTGTGGCTGCGTGCCGACGGCGTGCTGCCCGACGATCCGGTGCTGCACGCCTGCGTCGTGACCTACGCGTCGGACATGACCGTGCTCGACACGGCGCTGCTCCCGCATGCGGTGGGCGCGCTCGAGGACGAGGTGTTCATGGCTAGCCTCGACCACGCCATGTGGTTCCACCGGCCCTTCCGGGCCGACGAGTGGCTCCTGTACGACCAGGACGCCCCGTCGGCATCGCAGGGACGTGGGCTCGCCCGTGGGTTGATGTACACCCCGTCCGGCGAGCTGGCGGTGTCGGTGGTGCAAGAAGGCTTGATGCGGATCGCTCGATGACGGTGCCCACGTGACCACTCCACCCCACACCACCCGGCGACGCGCCGCCGTCGGCCTCGTGCTCGCCGCGGCGATCGTCGTGCCGGCGGCCGGCTGCGTGCACGGACGCAAGCTGTCCGAGGTGCGACCGTCGACGACGACCACCATCACGATCCCGGTGGACGCCGAGGCGGTGACGGCGTCGACCGTCGAGCGGCCGACGACGCTCGACGGGGTCGGGGTGCGGCTCGAGGAGGTCGGCGCCCTCGAGGACCCGGTGGCGATCGCGGCGCGGCCGGGGTGGCCGCACCTGACGGTGGCCGAGCGCAACGGCCGGTTGCGGCAGGTGTCGGTGAACTACCGCTACGACGGTGACGGCCAGCCCGCCGGGGCGGACTACCGCGTGGAGTCGTGGACCATGCTCGACATCGGCCGGCAGGTCGATCAGGGCGACGGCGGCGGCGTGCGCGGCCTGACCTACTCGTCGGACGGGCGGCGCATGTACCTGTCGTACATCTCCTCGGACGGGGCGGTCGTCGTCGACCAGTACCGCACCGGCGAGGGCGACCTGGACACCTCGAGCCGCTTCCAGATGCTGCGGGTCGAGGCGCCCGACGGTCTGCGCCGGGGCGGGGCCCTGGCGTTCGGTCGCGACGGTTTCCTGTACGTGGGCGTGGGCACCCCCGACGGCGACCCGGGCGCGGCACAACGCGCGGACTCGTTGTACGGCAAGGTGCTGCGCCTCGACCCCGAAGGGGCGCTCGGCGATCAGGCCTACGCCGTGCCGCCCGGTAACCCCTACGCCGCCGGCGGCGGCGCCGGGGAGGTGTGGCTCCTCGGGGTGCACGACCCGCGCGGGGTGGTCTTCGACCGGGCCTCGGCCGACCTGTACGTGACCGACCGACAGGACGCGGGCGAGACGATCGTGTACCTGCCGCGCCAGAACAGCCAGGCCGGCCGCGGCGACAACCTCGGCTATCCAGGGGCGCAGAACACGGCCGGTGCGGTGGTGTCGATCACGCCGCCGGGGCACTGCGATCTGCGCCAGGGCGCCGTGTACCGGGGTGCGGCGATTCCGGCGCTGCGCGGCGCCTACGTCTTCGGTGAGGGCTGCAGCGGGGTGGTCGAGGGCCTGGTCGTGGCGAACCGGGTGGCACAGGATCAGCGGTCGCTGGGTGCGGCGCTGCCACCGGGCGGCCTGGGCGGGTTCGGCACGGACAACGACGGCGAGCTGTGGGCGTTCGCCACGTCGGGCCAGATCTATCGCGTGCTGCCCATCTGAGGCGGTCCCGCCTGGGCGATGGCCTTGCGGTACACCTCGACGTTGTGGGCCACGACCTCGGTCCAGTCGACGGCGGACGGCGTGGTGCGGTTGTGCTCGGCGATGCGGTGCCGCAGGGCCGGATCGGTGACCAGCCGCACGAGCTGATCGACCATGTCCTTGTCGGAGCGGGCGAGCAGGCCCTCCTGCTCGTGCCGGACGAACTCGCGCACCCCGGTGCGCGACTTGGCGACGACCGGTAGCCCGGCGCAGCGGGCCTCGAGCGCGGCGATGCCGAACGACTCGAGGTTCGCCGGCGCCACGAAGACGTCGGCGCGAGCGAACCGCTCGCGAATGTCGGCCCGCTCGAGACGCCCCGTCAGCTCGACCTTGTCGGCGAGGTGCGTCGCCGACAGGTACTTCTCCATGCTCGACTGCTCGGGGCCCTCGCCGATGATCACCAGGCGCGCCGATGCCGAGCGGGGGATGCGGTCGACGACCTCGTGGAACATCTTGAGCAGGTGCAGCGGCCGCTTGCGCGGCGCCAGGCGCATCACGGACACGATGACGACCTCGTCGTCGTCCCGCTCGACGGGCTCGACCGTCCACGTGTCGTTCTCGATCCCGTTGGGGATGATCACGACGTCGCGCCCCGGCGCGATCTTGCGGATCGGTTCGGCGGCCACGTCGCTCACCGCCGAGAACACAGCGTTCCACCGTGACCAGTGCAGCGTGCGGTCGAGGGCGCGGAACGCCGGCGTGGCGTAGCTCCACAGGCAGTGCGTCGTGATGACCGTGGGGATGTGGCGCTTCTGGGCGTCGTAGCCGCCGACGAACGCCACCGGGGACACGATGCCGCCGTGGAAGTGCGCGACGTCCACGTGCTCGGCCTCGAGCAGGTCGCTGACCAGCGCGAACGTCGATGGTGCGTACGGGATGTCGAAGGGTGCCAGCGGGACATCCATGCGGTGGACCCGCACCCCGTCGACGACATCGGGACCGGGCGTGGGGGTGATCACGACGACCTCGTGCCCGGCGGCCTGGAGGTGACGGGCGAGATCGTGGACCTGCATCTCGATGCCGCCGAGGCGCGGCACGTAGCAATCCGACACGAGACCGATCTTGAGCGCGCCGCCGTCGGGTTGGGGCTTGTCGCTGGCCACTGCCGCCTCCACGGTGCGCCGGCTCGGTCGACCCTCGGCGGGTTGGCACCGGCGCGCCGCCCACGGTAGCCGGGCCGATGGGCCCGCCACAGCCGCCGGGGCGCGCCAGAATGTCCCGTCGGGAGGTTCTCCACCACATGCCGAGCACCCTGGTCTTCTTCCACGCGCATCCCGACGACGAGGCCTTGCTGACGGCCGGGACCATGGCCAAGGCGGCGGCGGACGGGCACCGCGTGGTGTTGGTGGTGGCGACCGCCGGGGAGGTCGGTGAAGCTGCGGAGGTGTACCGCGGCGGCGATCTCGGGATGACGCGGCTGGTCGAGCTGCAGCGATCGGCGGCACTGCTCGGCGTCGCACGACTCGAGGTGCTGGGCTACGGCGACTCGGGATCGGGGGGCGTCGACGCCGAGACGGCGTCGGGCGCTGCAGGGCCGACGCCGTTCGCGGCGGTCGAGGTCGAGGAGGCGGCCGGGCGATTGGCGGCTCTCCTCGTCGAGGAGGACGCGCAGGTGCTGACCACCTACGACGCCAACGGCGGCTACGGGCATCCCGATCACCTGCAGGTGCACGCCGTCGGGGCGCGGGCCGCGGTGCTCGCCGGCACGCCGCGCCTCCTCGAGGCGACGATCAACCGGGACCTGATGTCGATGGGCGTGGAGCTGGCGCGCTCGCTGGGCTACGAGATCCCCGAGACCTTCGCACCGGCCTCGTTCGACGGCTGGTTCACGCCAGGCGACGAGATCACGCACGCCATCGACGTGTCGGCGCACCTGGCGGCGAAACGGGCCTCGATGGAGGCCCATGCCAGCCAGGCGACGAGCGGGGACGGCTCGACGCGCACCCTGGCGGCGTTCCTGGCGCTGCCCGACGAGTACTTCGCCATGGCGTTCGGCACGGAGTGGTACCGCGATCCGGTGGCTCCTGCCGGCGCCGGCGTCGACGACGTCCTCGCCGGGCTGGAGGAGCCGACAGCGTGAGCGATGCCGACGGGTCGCCCCGCGACGACGGCGACGGCGCCAGCGAGCTCGACCGGGAGCTGGAGTCCCACCTGGCGGTCGGCGCCCGTGTGGTGGCGGACCGCCCGACCGACGGCATCGGCGCGCCGATCGAGCTCCTGGAGGAGGAGCTGCACACCAAGTCGACGACCCGTCGGATCGTCGAGGCGCTGGTGTCGCTGGCGGTCACCGTGGCGATGTTCGCCCTGGTCATCCCCCGACTGTTCGACACCGAGTACCGCGAGGTGTTCGCGGCGCTCGGCCGCCTCGACGGGCTGGCGGTGGTCGGGCTGTTCGCCTTCTGGATCGTGTCGATGTGGACCTACTGGGTGTTCCAGACCCGCAGTCTGCCCGGGCTGACGGTGCCGCAGTCGGGCGTGCTGAACCTGTCGGGCTCGGCGGTCAGCAACGTGGTGCCCTTCGGCGGCGCGGTCGGCATCGGAGCGACGTACGCCCAGACGATGTCGTGGGGCTTCCGGCCGGTGGAGGTGACGCGGTCGATCCTGGTGTCGGGCGTGTGGAACGTCTTTTCGAAGTTGGGGTTCCCGATCCTGGCGTTGCTGGCGGTGAACCTGCGGGGCGAGGACGACCACGGGCTGGGGATCGCAGCGTGGATCGGGCTGGCCATCCTGATCGGCGCCATCGTGGTGTTCTGGCTGATCATGCGGAGCCAGGTGCTCGCCGAGAAGGTGGGTGACGCGGCGCAGGCGGTGGTGGGGTTCGGGTTGCGGGTCGCCCGGCGGCCGGCGCAGGAGTCGGTGAAGCAGAAGGTGCTCGACTTCCGAGCCGAGAGCGTCGATCTGGTGCGACGCCGCTGGCTCGGCCTGACCGTGTGGATCGGGCTGTACAAGGTGTCGTCGTTCCTGCTGCAGCTGCTGTGCGTGCGGGCGCTGGGCATCGACGAGCTGGGGTGGGTGTACGTGCTGGCGGCGTACACCTTCGGCGAGCTCTTGACGACGGTGCCGTTGACACCGTCGGGCGTCGGGCTGGTCGAGGCGGGGTCGGCCGGGATCATGGTGGCGTTCGGGGCGCCGGAGGCGGACGCGTTGGCGGCGGTGTTCCTGTTCCGGGCCTTCACCTATGTGTTGGAGGTGCCGGCCGGGGCGATGGGCTGGGCGATCTGGGCGGCGAAGACGAGCTGGCGCAAGCCCCAGCCGACCGCCGGGACCGATGCCGCCCCATCGGTGGCCTGACGAATTCGGCGACGGGTCATGGCCGCGGGTCTCCGAATTCGGTGAGGTGACGTCGGCGGGGCGATGAGGTGACGAAACCCCTGGTCACGGCAGGTGCGAGCAGTCGCGTCGCACGTCGGCGCCGAATCGGTACCGAATCGGTGCCGACGGCGCGGGGACCTGCACACGGCAGTCGGGTTCAGGGTGCAGCGTCGGCCGTGGGCGGTGTGCGCATCGACACGCCGTGGCGGACCGCCGCCGACGTCAGCTCCACCACGAGCTCGCCGTGGCGCCCTTCCCACGACCCCGGCGGCGCCTCGAGCAGCGTCCATCCGGCGCGCGCCAGCTCGAGGTGACGCTCGATGTGCGCCGCCGGTCCCGCCGGGTGACCCGACGTCACCACGCCGACGAAGCCCGAAGCGTCGCCCACGCAGATGTCGACGCGATGGCGCCCGACGGGGTAGCCGGCCACCGCGCCCACCTCGGCCCGTCGGAGTTGCTCCGCCAACGCGGCGTCGGCCGCATCGCGAGCGGCGTCGCCGGAGGACCGCTCCCGGGGGCGAGGCCTGGGACTCGACGATCGATCGTCGAGACGCAGGTACGTCGCCAGCATCCCGTCGGCCGGCGGCGACCCGGCGAGCACCACGATGATCTGGCGCCGAGCCCGCGTCAGCATCACGGCGGCCAGATGCGGATCGTCGACGAACCGCCAGGCCTGGGACGTGCCACCGTCTCCCGCCCCGGGCGACAACACGATCGTGTCGCGCTCGTTGCCCTGCATCCCATGGACCGTGCCGACCCGGAGCCCCAGATCCTCGATCACATCCACATGCAGGTCGGTGAGGATGCGGGCCTCGAGCGCCTCGGCCTGTGCCCGGAACGGCGAGATGACCCCGACGCTCGTGGCGCCGGCCCCATGGAGCTCTCCGAGCACCCGCAGCACGGCGTCGACCTCGGCGCCCACCACCCGGCCGTCGTCCCGCTCACCGGCGACCCGCACCACCTCGACCACGTCGAGCGCCTCGGTGGCCGGCGAGCGGGTGGCGAGCCGCACCCGTCCGTCGTAGAGCCGATCGAACACCGGCTTGACCAACGGCGGCGCCGACCGGAAGTGCTCGTCGAGCTCGAGGACGGCGCCGGCGCCGGCGCCGAGGTCGAACACCGAGTTGCGTCGGAGGTCGAGCCGCATCGCCATCGGATCGTCGACCGGCACGCCGTTGGCCACCAGGGCGGCATCGATCTGGTCGCGGCCGTGGAACGACACGTGCCGGAGCTGGCGCGGGTCGCCGACGATCACCGCCCTCCGGCCGCGGAGCAGCGCCGTGGCCGCCAGCGCCTGGTCGATGGCGGAGGCCTCGTCGAGCAGGACCAGGTCGAACATGGCCGGCGTCGGCGGCAGAAGCTCGTCGATGTCGCCGAGGGTGCCGACCCACAGCGGCAGGCTGCGGGTGATGTGGGTGCGCGCCAGCCGTACCAGCTGAGCGCGCCGGCTGCCGCGTCCGGCTCGCAGCGCCGAGCCGAGGGCGGCGAGCGCCGACCGATCCAACCGATCGGGCGCGACGGCTTCGAGCGCCATCCAGTCGCCGACGGCGTGCCGGGCGGCGTCGGTCGCCTGCGCCAGGGCGGCCCACTCGGCCTGGCGCCCGTCCGGTCGCCGCACATCGGGCACGAGTGCGGCGCGCGCCGCTCGCGCCGTGGCGATGACGCCCCGCAGGATCGACGGGGTCACGGCCTCGCCGGCGCCGAGGAGCGACGCGGCACGACGCCGCGCCCTGCGGGCGCGGCGCCGAGCGAACCAACCGCCGTCGGCGTCGTCGAGCTCGGCGTGGTCGAGCAGCGCCTCCACCGTGTCGAGGTCCGCGCCGTCGAGCGCGCCCGGCGCCAGTACCGAGAGCTCGTCGACGGCGCCGCGCGCCCCGGCACGGATGGCGTCGGCGAGCAGATCGACGGTCATGGCGTCGGCCAGCTCGCCTCGCTGGGCCAGGGCGGCATCGCGACGGCGTCGCGCAGACGCCACGTCCTCGGCGCGTGCCGGGCGGATCTCGCCTGCGGACAGGCGCATCGCCAGCTCGGCGCGTCGCTCGTTCGAACCGAACACGACCGGCTCGGGTCCGGGCGCCTTGGCGAACAGGTCCATGAGCGCGTCCACCGTCGCGCCGGACTTGGCCGACACCAGCACGGTCTCGCCCCGTGCCACTGCGTCGCAGGCGATGGCGGCGACGGTCTGGGACTTGCCGGTGCCCGGCGCACCGGAGAGCACGGTCACCGGTGCCGTGCGCGTCCGTGCCACGGCAACGCGCTGGGTCGGCGTCAACGGATACGGCGACTCGATCGACGGGTCATCGGCCGCCGTCGGCCCTCCAGGCGCGGCGGTCTCGTCCGGCAGGTACAGCTCGTGGAAGGCGGTGCGGACGCCGAGGTCGCCCGAGGCCCACTGGCGGATGGTGGTGGCGCGCCCGGTCTGCATGGCCGGGTTGACGGCGAACACCGCCAGGCCGATGACGACGCGCAGGCCCTCGAGCGCCAAGACCTCGGCCGGACCGGCCACGGGTCCGACGGTGTCGTCGACCGCGAAGCCGGCCGCCGCTGCGGCGTCGAGGGCGAATCGCGTCAGCTTCGGCATGCGATCCAGCAGCGCCTGCGGCGCCGCCGGCCCGAGGGCGTCGAAGGCGCCGCCGCCGAGTGGGATGTGGGCGAGCCCGATGTCCGGGTCGTCGATGAGCGGGGACAGCTCGACGTCGCCGATGCGCACCAAGCTCGCCGGGAGACCTCGCCGCGCCCGCACGGTCGTGGTCACCAGGGGGTGGAGCACCGGTTGCGGCCCGTCCGGACCGGCCGTGGTCCCAGCGACCCACAACCAGCCGAGCCGCAGGACGTCGACATCCGGACGCACCTGGTCCAGCGCCGCCAGCCGATCGGCCAGCTCCCGGTCGATCGGGACGGTGGGCTGCAGGGCCTCGAGACGGGTGGCCGTGCGCTGCGGCTGCAGGGTCAGCTGTTCGACGGGGGGACGGTCGGTGCCGAGCAGGTCCACGCAGCGCAGCGGCAACCACGTGAACCACTCGGTCGGCACCGTTGCCGACTGCGTCCGGCGCTCCTGCTGGGTGGGCACCAGGTCGGCGAGCACGCCCAGCGCTCGTCGGACCTGCTCTGCGGCACCCACCGTCACGGCGTCAACGTAGCAAGTGTCCCGGCGACGCCGAGCCGACCGCACGGCGCGGTGGCGCCTCACTCGGCAGTATGGCGGGTCAGCCGTCGAGCGATGGGAGCAACGGTGGACGATGCGCAGCGCAGCTACCGGACCATGTCGATCGCTGAGGCGATCGTCGACGCCGACGGCGTCGACCACGTCCCCGTCACCTTCGACCGCTGCGCGCACGTCGTCGGCCCGTTCTTCCACGGCACCAAGGCGGCATTCGCGGTCGGCGACCTGATCGGTCCCGGACAGCCGATGAACCACGACCGGGAGCGGATCGCGAACCACGTGTACTTCTCCGCGCTGCTGGAGCCCGCCGTCTGGGGCGCCGAGTTGGCGGTCGCGCACACGGGTGGGGGCCCGGCACGCATCTATGTGGTGGAGCCGCTCGGCCCGTTCGAGGATGACCCCAACGTCACCAACAAGCGCTTCCCCGGCAACGTGACCCGGTCCTACCGGACACGGCATCCGATGCGCGTGGTCGACGAGGTGCTGCACTGGGACCGCCACCCGCCGGAGGTCCTCCAAGGCATGCTCGACAACCTCGCCCGCCTGCGGGCAGACGGCCTCGACGTCGTGTACGACTGAACCCACCGTCGTCACGGCACGCAGCGCGGGCATCGGGAGGAGGGGCGGCGGGCACGGCGTCGCAGGGCTGCAAGGATGGGCCGATGCCGTCGAACGACCGCCTCGCCGAGGCCATGCGCATCGTGGCCGCCGACGACACACTGGCCCACCGGGCCGACCTGTACGAGGCGATGCTCGCCGCCGACTTGCTGGTGCTCACCCCGGAGGCTCCGGCGACGGCCGGGCCCGCCCGGCTCGAGCAGGACGAGGCGGTCGAGCTGGTGACGATCGCCGACGACGAGACCGGCGGGCTCGTGTTGGCGGTGTTCACCAGCGAGCAGGCGATCCTGCGCTTCGGTCAGCCGGCCGGGGGCTTCCTCACCATGCCCGCCCGAGAGCTGTTCGCCATGGCCGACGGCGCGGGCGTCGCCGGGGTGGTCATCGATCACGGCTCGCCGACGCATGGCATCCTCGGCCCCGCCGAGGTTGCCGCCCTGGCGCGCGGCCACCTCCCGACCGAGGGTGGCGAGATCGTCCAGGCAACGACCGAGGTGCTGGTGGCGGCGCCGACGGCACCCCTCGATCCGGTCGTGGCGGCAGCGGTGCGCGCCGCCGTGGCCGCCGAACGCCACGCCGACGCCGCCTGGCTCTTCGTCCTGCACCAGCCGCCGGCGGATCCACAGCTGGTGGTCGCTGTCGCTCTCGATGACGGGCTCGACGATGACGCCTGCACCGCCGCCATGCGGGGGGTGGTGACCCGCGCCGGCGAGCAGGCCTCCGGCGCCCAGGGCCT
>CAZYKR010000110.1:0-13081 GCA_964648005.1 uncultured Iamiaceae bacterium | reverse complement strand
CGTCATCGCCGGCATCGACGCTCCCGGCATCGGCGGCGGCGTCGACCGCAGCCGCATCGTCGCCGGTGGCGGGATCGGTGCCGAGGCGCTCGAAGATGCGCGTGGCGGCGACGCCGCCGGCCAGGCAGCCGACGGCGGCGAACACCCACGCCGAGGACGGCAGCACGAGCACCATGAACACCAACGCCGGGATGGGCTTGCGCAGCAATGCCGCCACGCAGGCGCTCATCCCGGCGGCGACGACCGGGGTCACCGCCGACTCCGAGATCGACGCCACCGCCATGCCCACGGCGGCGCCGACGAACATCATCGGGAAGAAGCGCCCGCCCTTCCATCCGGTCGACAGGCACAAGCTGGTGGCGAGCACCTTGCCGCCGACGAGCGCCAGCGCGAAGCCCGTGGTGATGGTGGCGTCGTCCATCACGAGCTGGATGCCCTCGTGCCCGGAGAACAGCATCAGCGACGACCACGCGCCGAGCAGCCCGAGCCCCACCCCGCCGATCGTGGACACGAGGATCTTGTTGGCGGCGATGCCCTCCAGCGCCACGTCGATCGCCTGGCCGACGGCGCTGAACACCACGACGGCCAGCACCGCCGCCGCCGTCGCCAGGAGCGCCCACACCAGGTCGACCGGCGCGAAGTCGTACGTGGGCCAGTTGAAGGCGAAGTAGTTGGAGACGCCGTCGATCGAGCGGAGCACGAACCAGCCGACGGCGGCGGCGGCGATGCCCGGCAGCACGAGCCACAGGCGCTGGTCGCGCTCGGCCGCTCCGCCGGACTCGGCCACCTCCTCGATGGGCACAGCGGCGACGCCCGGTCCGAACACCGCGCCGAGCGCACCCGACACGCCCAGGTAGCCCACGGCGGTGGCGTGCTCGGCGTTGGCGTGGATGCGCTGCGCCAGCAGCGACGACAGCCCACCGACGACGGCGACCAGTGCCGCCTCGGGGCCGAGGGCGGCACCGAAGCCCAGCGCCACGAGGCTCGCCACGATGGCCTGCGGGATGTGCTGGTAGTCGAAGCTGCGGGTCTCGCGGAACTCGTCGACGGCGCGCTCGAGGCTGACCGGGTACTCGCCCAGGTAGTGGCGGCAGACCCCGACGAGCACGCCGCCCACCGTGCACATCGCCACGACGAACACCAGCGGCAGCGCCTCGGCGTTGAAGCCGAAGGCGCCTGGGAGCTCCTCCCACAGCAGCGTGTGCACCTGGCGCAGGACCCACACGAAGGCCACGGTGACCAGCGCACCCGCCAGCGCCATGACCGCCGACGCCGCGATCGACACGTACAGGCCGGGATCGGCGGCACCCGGACGCTTGCGGTTGCGGTTGCCCGCCGGGCGCTTCGGGTTACGTGCTGGACCCCCCCGCTGCATGCCGGGGAACCTAGCCGTCAGCCTGTCGTCGCTGCGGCGAGCCAGGCGCGCCACCCGCCCCACACCGAGATGTCGACGGCGTCGCCGATCCCGCCTGGTTCGCAGACGAAGCCCGTCACCCACTGACCCGAGGCGAGCTCGACCGTGCCGATCGCCAGCGGCGATGCCACCTCGGCCACGATCTGCCCGAGGGCGGTGTGGTCCACACTCCACACCTCGCACTCGACGGCCACGCCGGGCGCGTCACTGGGCGCGGCACCGGGCGCGTCGTCGCGTGTGGCGTCGGGCGCCCGTCGGCCGTCGATCCGTTCGAGCGCGGGACGGACGGGGTCGAGATGCGTGAGGGCCCACAGGCGATAGGACGCCGCGGTGGTCGTGCGTGCGACCAGCACCCCACCCCGACCGGTGAGCTTGTCGTTGAAGGGCAGGCCCGTCAGGTGCGCCCCGACGACCGCCAGCAGCACCCGACCGGGGGCGGGACGCAACGCCTCGGCGTCGGCCGATCCACCGTCGATGGCCTCAGCCCTGCGACCGTCGGCCGTGACTGCCCGACCGGCACCACCGGAGGACCCCAGGCGATCGGCGCCGCCACCACCGGAGGTCGGGGCGGCGTCGAGCAGGCCGGCGGCGCGCACCAGCGTCGGCTCGAGTCCCGCCGGCGCCAGCAGGCTCACGCCGGTCGGCGCGCCGTCGCGGCGAGTCGCTCCCGGCACGGCCAGCGCTGCCAAGCCGAGCAGGTTGACGAAGTTCGTGAACCGCCCGAGCTCGGCGTTGACGCCCACCGGATCGCGCCGCACTTCGGCGATCGTGACGGGACGGGGCACGGTGGGCACGGCCAGCACGTCGGCCACCGCCCACGCTGGCGCGCACCGCGCCGCCAGCTCCTGCAGGCGATCCCGGGCGCGGTAGGCGTCGGCGGCCGACCAGCGTCGGCTCGCCAGGATCGTGTCGCGCACCACGGCGTCGACCGCGTCGGGGTGCTCGTCGATGAAGGCGCCCACCGCCACGTCGCGCTCGGCCACCCAGGGGCCGCCGTAGAGCAGCTCGCCGACGGCGACGAACGAGGCCACATCGACCTCGACGACGTCGACGTCCGCACCGTCGGCCGCCGCTGCCGAGCGCAGCGCCGCCACGGTGGCGCGCCACGTGCACCGGTCCACCTCGTCGAGGATCGCCAACGACGCCGCGTCCGGCACGCCGATGCGCACGGGACCCGCGTAGCCCGACCACCCGCCGCCCGGACCGTTGAGCACGGCGAAGACGGCGTCGGCGTCGGCGACGGTGCGGGCGAAGACCGACACGCAGTCGAGGCTGGCGACCGCCGGGATCACGCCGGCCGAGGGCAGGACACCGGTGCGGGGCTTGAGCCCGACGATGCCGGTCATCGCCGCCGGCACGCGCCCGGAGCCGGCGGTGTCGGTGCCGAGCGCGAAGGCGACCGCACCGGTGGCGACGGCGACTCCCGACCCGCTCGACGACCCGCCGGGCACCAGCAGCGGGTCGATCGGGTTGCGAGGCACCCCGTAGGGCGAGCGCGTGCCGACGAGCCCGGTGGCGAACTGGTCGAGGTTCGTCTTGCCGACGCAGACGGCGCCTGCCGCCTCGAGTCGCTCGACCACCGGCGCGGAGGTCGTCGGGACCCGTGCGAAGGCCGGACAGCCGGCGGTCGTCGGCAGGCCCGCCACGTCGATGTTGTCCTTCACCCCGAACGGCACACCGGCCAACGGCAGGGCGTCGGGTCCTTCGGCATGCCAGCGCGCCACCACGTCGGCCACGCGCGCCCGCACGTCGTCGCGCGACACCCGGGTGATCCAGGTGGCGCCGTCATCGGTGTGGTCGACGCCGCGCACCAGGTCGTCGGCATACGCCTGGGCCTCGTCGAGCAGGTCGGCGAACGATCCCCGCCAGGCGGCGATCGACCGGGCGGCGGCCAGCGGGGTCATGCGCCGAGCACGTCGAGCAGCGCCGCCGACGGGGCCACCGCCCCGAACACGCCGCCCTGCATCGTGACCATCTTCAAGGCCGCCTCGTAGTTGCCGACGTCGGTGGCGCCGGTGCAGTCGCTGAGCAACAGGCACTCGTAGCCGCGGTCGTTGGCGTCGCGCATCGTGGTGTGCACGCAGACGTCGGTGGTGATGCCGGTGAAGATCAGGTGGGTGATGCCCTTGGTGCGCAGGATCAGGTCGAGCTCGGTGGCGTAGAACGATCCCTTACCCGGCTTGTCGATGATGGTCTCGCCGGCGATCGGCGCCACCTCGGGCACGATCTCCCAGCCCGGCTCGCCGCGCACGAGGATGCGGCCGCACGGCCCGGAGTCCCCGATGCCCGCACCGATGCCCTTGGACCGCCACAGCTTGTTCGGCGGGCAGTCCGACAGGTCGGGCAGGTGGCCCTCACGCGTGTGCACGATGGCGAAGCCCGCCGCCCGGCACGCCGCCAGCACCCGAGCCGTCGGCTCGAGGCCGGCCCGGGTGAGGTTGAGGTCGTAGCCCATGGCGTCGACGTAGCCACCCGGTCCGCAGAAGTCGGTCTGCCAGTCGATGAGCACGAGCGCCGTACGCGCCGGATCGACCGTGCCGTCGTAGGGCCAGGCGTAGGGATCGGCGTCGACGGTGCCGTACGTCGTCGTGGCCGCCGGGGTCGGCGTCGCTGTCGTTGGGTCGGCGTCGGTCGAGGTCGTGGTCGTCATGGGGCCTCCAGGGCGTGCGGGGATGCGTGCGGGGATGCGGTCGGGGTCGGGTCGGGCGGCGGTGCGGCGCCGAGGCCGGGGAGCACGTCGGCGAGCGGGGCGACGGCGCCGAAGATGCCGCCGCTCATCGTCACCGAGCTGACGGCACTTCCGGCGGTGCCGGGATCGAGCGCGCCGGCGGCGTCGGTGACCAGCAGGCACTCGAGGCCGCGATCGTTGGCGCTGCGCATCGTCGAGTGGACGGTGGCCTCGAGGCCGTGGCCGACGAGCAGGAGCTGGTCGCGGCCGGAGCGGCGCAGGATCGACGCCAGCGGGCCGTCGCAGAAGCCGTCGATGCCGGCGGCGGTGACGACCGCGACCTGGTCGGGCGCGGCCTCCGCCACGCCGACCGGCGCCAGCGGCGTGGGGTCGGGCGCCGTCACCGGGGCGCGCGGCGGACGGTCGTGCACCAGCCACAGCGTCGAGCCGCCGAGTGCGACGACGGCGGCCGCCAGCGTGGCCACGGCCTGCTCGGTGCCGTCGGGGTCGAGCGTGCGAGCCCGCCAGTGCGTGTCCCATCCGGCGGCGACGAGCACCAAGCGGGTCGGGTCCGGCGCCCCATCCCACGGCCACGTGTAGGGGTCGGCCGCAATCGGCGCCGTGGAGGCGCTCACGACGGCAGTCCTTCGGAACCGCCGGCGAGCGCCACACCGGCGACGACGTCGGCCCACGCCTTGGGTTGCTCGAGCTGGACCAGGTGCCCGGCGTCGTCGATCGGGACCACCCCGGCACCGGCGGCGGCGAGCACGTCAGCCACCTCCTGGCGAGCGGGTCCACTGCGGCGGCCGACCGTGGTCACGAGCCGAGTCGTGGAGGAGGCGCCGAGGGCGGCCGGGGCGAAGGCGACGAAGTCCGGCACCTCGTCCCGGACGACGGCGGCGTGGGCGAGCACGTCACGCCGGACCTCGGGCGGCAGGGCTCGCCACGAGTCGGCACCGACCATCCCCTCCAGGAACGCCGCCACTCCCACGTCGTCACCCCCACCCTCGTCGTTCGGGGAATCCCCCTCGTTCTGGTGCGGCAACCGGTCGACGAACCGACCACCTGCACTACCAGAACCAGCGGGCGGGGAACCTCCCTCGTTCTGGTGCGGCAACCGGTCGACAAGGCGACCGCCTGCACTACCAGAACCAGGGGACGGGGAACCTCCCTCGTTCTGGTGCGACAACCGGTCGACAAAGCGACCGCCTGCACTACCGGAACGGGGGGTTTCGGCCAGGCGGGCGGCGTTGGCAGTGATGGCGGCGTGGAGGCTCGGAGCCGCCGGGCCGACGAGGGGTTCGTGCAGCACGGCGGCGGTCAGGCCGGGCGTGGGGCGCAGCGCCACCGCCAGGGCCAGCGTGGCGCCACCGCTGCATCCGGCGAGCGTGACCGGTCGGCGGTGCGGACGGTGGCCGGCGGCGTCGGTGACGACAGAGGCGAGCATCGAGACCTGCTCCTGGAACGAGGGAAGCGTGGGCGGCGCCACAGCTGGTGGCGACGGCGCCCCGGCGAGGTAGCCGGGCCGGGTCACCAGACGCACCTGCAGCGCCCGGGTGACGAGGTGGCGGACCACCGCGTCGAAGGTGCCGGGGCCGAAGCCGACCCCGTGCACCAGCACGACGACGGCGTCGGCGTCGGGAGGTCCGAGCTCGTCGACGTGCATCGGGCGGGAGGTCCTGGCGGGTGTCCGGCGTCGACCGCCCGGTCCGGCCGCCCCTGGGAGCGACGACCGGACCGGGCAGGCGGTCGACCGTGGATCAGTCGATCTTGCCGGTCACACCCTCGACGAAGAAGTCCATGGTCTCGACCTCTTCATACGTGGGCTGCTGACCCGACTCCCACACGATGGTGCCGTCCTGCTTGAGGACCGGGCCGGCGAACGGCGAGCCGCCGTCGACGAAGGACTGCTTGATCTCGTCGATCTTGGCCTGCGTCTCGGCCGACACCATCGAGCCGTACGACGACTGGACGAACGGGTTGTCACCGGTCTGGAGACCGACCCGGAAGTCGCCGTTGTAGGGGCTGTCGACGAACTTGCCGTCGACGATCGTCTGCACGATGTCGGTGTACAGCGGGCCCCAGTTCCACTCGGAGCCGGTGATCCAGCCGTTGGGTGCGAGCTCCGACGCATCGAAGTGGTAGCCGACGGACATGGCGCCCGCCGCCTCAGCCGCCTCGATGATCGTCTTGGTGCAGTCCTGGTGCTGGGTCAGCACGTCGGCGCCCTGGTCGATGAGGCTCTTGGCCGCCTGGGCCTGCAGGCCCGGGTCGCACCAGCTGCCCGTCGAGACGGCGATCACCTCGGCGTCGGGGTTGACGCTCTGGGCGCCGAGGGCGAAGGCGTTGATGTTGGCCAGCGTCTGGGGGATCGGGAAGGCGTAGACGTAGCCGAGCTTGTTCGACTCGGTCGCCTCACCGGCGGCGACGCCCGCTGTGTACACCGGCTCGTACACGGTGCCGAAGTAGGTGCCGAGGTTGTCGAGCTTCTCCTCGCCCTCGAGGCCACCCTGGTGCACGAAGATCGTGTCCGGGTGGTCCTTGGCGACGTTCTGGGCGAACTCGAGGTGCCCGTAGCTCGTGGGGAAGATGATGTCAGCGCCCTGCTCGATCATGTCCTCCATGACCGTCTCCGCCTCGGCCGTCTCGGGCACGTTCTCGGCCTGCAGGATCTTGGCGTTCGGGAACGCCGCCTGCACCGCTTCGCTGCCCTCGTAGGCGGCCTGGTTGTAGCCGTAGTCGTCCTTGGGTCCGACGTACAGGAAGCCGATCGTCAGGTCCGACTCGTCGCCGGACCCTCCCGTCGTGCCGCCGGTCGACGTCTCCGACGAGCTCGAGCAGGCGGCCGCGCCGAGCGCCAAGACGCTCATGCCCGCAGCAAGTGCCAGCCGTGTGGGTTTCATCGATGACCTCCGTAATGATGTGCAGTTGGGGGAACTGGAAGGGACTGGGTGGAAGGGACTGTCTGGAAGGGGACTTACGAGGCGTGCTCGAACACGTGGTCGAGCGCCTCGGGGGCGGCGTTGACCCGCCGGCGGCTGAGTGCCGCCAGGCTGACGATCACCACCAGGTACGGCAGCGCCGAGAGCAGGTACCGCGAGATGTCCGAGCCCTGGGCCTGGAGCTGGAGCTGCAGGGCGATGGCGCCCGAGAAGAGGTAGGCGCCGATCAGCGCCTTGCGGGGATCCCAGGCGGCGAAGATCACGAGGCCGACGGCGACGAAGCCCCGCCCGACCGTCATGCCCTCGGACCAGTTGCGGGTGAAGGCGGTGGCGAGCTGGGCGCCGCCGAGCCCGGCGAGGGCGCCGCCGGCGGTGACCGCCAGGGCTCGCACGGTGCGCTCGTTGGTGCCGAAGGTGCGCAGCACCTGCGGCCGCTCCCCCGCCGCCCGCAGGCGCAGGCCGGCCTTGGTGCGGGCCAGGAACCACCACAGCGCCGGCACGGCCAGCAAGGACAGGTAGGTGATCGGGTCGTGGTCGAACAGCACCGGTCCGAGGAACGGCAGCTGCGACAGCCCCGGGATCGGCATGTTCTCGAGGGCGACGACGCCCTGGCCGACGTAGTCCTGCCCGAACATCGCCGTCAGGCCGAGGCCGAGGAAGGTGACGACGAGGCCGGTGGCGATCTGGTTGGCGCCGCGCACGAGGACGAAGAAGGCGTGCACCATCGCCAGGGCCGCGCCCGCCGCCAGCCCGGCCACGATGCCGATCCACGGGTTCCCGGTCTGGATGCCGACGATGTAGGCCGCCAGGGCGCCGGCGAGCATCGAGCCCTCGGTGCCGAGGTTGATGACGCCGGAGCGCTCCGAGACCACCTCACCGAGCGTCGGCAGCAGGATGGACGTGCCGCCGGCGACGGCTCCGATCGCGACCGCTTCGATCATGTCGTCGCCTTCGTGTTCGGGCGGGCGAAGCCGAGCACCGCCAGCAGGACCAGGGCCATGAGGACGTTCACGGCGGCGCCCGACACGCCGGCCTCGATCTTGAGGCCGTTGCCGCCGATGGCGATCGCCGCCAGCACGAAGGCGCTGATGATCGCCTTGAGGGGGTGATGCTTGGCGAGCCAGCTCGCCAAGAACCCGATGTAGCCGAAGCCGACCATGATCCCGGGCCGCAGCCGGCCTTCGACCCCGGACACCTCGAGCATCCCGCCGAGCCCGGCGAGCGCGCCGCCGACGGCCATCGCCCCGACAGCGAGGGCACCGACGCGCAGGCCCGCCCGCCGGGCCGCCTCGGGGTTGCCGCCCAGCACCTGGAGCTTGAACCCCCACCGGGTCGACCGGAACGCCGCCCAGATCACGAAGGCCGCCACGATCGCCAGGATGATCCCGACGTGCACCCGGTTCGCCCACAGGATGGGCAGCCGCTCATCGCTCGGCAGCGCCTTCGAGTACGCCTGGCCGGTGCTCTTCGGGTCCTTCCACGGCTCGAACACGAGCCACGTCAACACGATGACGGCGACGTAGTTCAACAGCAGCGACACGATCGCCTCGTTGGTGCGCAGCACCACCTTCAACAGGGCGGGGATCAGTGCCCAGCACGCCCCCGCGACCATGCCGGCGAGGGCGAGCAACACGAACGCGGGCGGGCCGGCGACGGCGCCGTCGAGGGCGAAGGACATGGCCATGGCACCGACGGCGCCGAGCACCAGCTGGCCTTCGCCCCCGATGTTGAACATGCCGGCCCGGGCGGGGACGGCCACGGCGAGGGCGGCGAGCAGCAACGGCGTCGCCCGCAACAGCGTGTCCCCGATGGCGCGGCTGTCGCCGAAGGCCGAGTCGAGCATCGCCAGGTAGGCGTCGACGGGGCTGGCGCCGCGGGCGAAGAGGAACAGGCCGAAGATGACGAGCGCACCCACGAGCGCCGCAGCCCACCGCAGCGTCGCCATGCCTGCGGCGCGCCAGCGCGACGGCGTGGCGGCGTCGCCTGCGTCCGTGCCGGGCGACGCGTCGAGGTCGGCGCCGTCGGGCGGCGCGTCGGCGAGATCGCCGGTGGCGCCGGGTGTGGCGACGGCGCCCGCGGTCGTGGCGGCGGTGTTCACGCGGCGGCCCCTTGCAGCATGAGACGTCCGATCTGTTGGCGGTCGGCGCCGGCGGCGTCGACGATCCCGGCGATCTCGCCGTCGTGCAGGACGACGAGGCGGTCGGCGATGCCGAGCAGCTCGTCGAGGTCCTCGCTCACCATCAGCACCGCGGCACCCTCAGCTCGGCGTTCGAGCAGCAGCTGCTGGGTGGCGCGCACCGAGGCGATGTCGAGCCCGCGGCTCGGGTACGCGACGACGAGCAGCTTCGGGTCGTCGACGAGGAACATGCGGGTGAGGGCGACCCGCTGGACGTTGCCGCCCGACAGCGACGCCACGTCGCGGTCGAGGGCGGCGAGGTTGAGCCGCTTCGGTTCGGTCCGCCCCTCGACGCGCGCCTTGAGCGCCTTCCAGTCGATGCCGAGGCCCTTGCGGGGGAACGGCTCGCCCGACAAGGCGATGGTGCGCAGCACCGACAACCCCGGGACGACGGCGTCCTCCACCAGGTCCTCGGGCACGTTGTACGCGCCGGCCGCCAGCGCCGCCGACGGCGAGCGGTTCGTGGTGTCGATGCCGTCGATGTGGACGGTGCCGCGGTCGACCGAGCGCACGCCGAGTACCGCTTCGAGCAGTTCGAGCTGCCCGTTGCCCGACACGCCGGCCACGCCGACGAGCTCGCCGGCGCGCACCTCGAACGTCACGTCGCGCACCGCCTTGCGGCCGTCGTTGCCGGCGACGTGCAGACCGTTGACCGCCAACGCCGTCAGGTTGCGGCGCGGCGGGCGCTGATCGGGCAGCGGCGGTGGGACCGAGCCGACCATCAGCTCGACCAGCTCGTCGTCGGTGAAGCCCTTCGGGTCGGCGCCGCCGAGGGTCACCTTGCCGCCGCGCAGGATCGTGGCCCGGTCGGCGATGGCGCGCGTCTCGCGCAGCTTGTGCGTGATGATCACCACGCCGAGCCCGTCGCGGCGCAGCTGGTCGACGACGGCGAGCAGCGCATCGACCTCCTGGGGCGCTAGGGCGGACGTCGGCTCGTCGAGGATGACGACCTTGGCGTCGAGCAGCAGCACGCGAAGGATCTCGACCCGCTGCCGCTCGGCCAGCGACAGGTCGCGCACGGCGCGGTCGGGGTCGACGGGCAGGCCCCACCGCTCGCCGGCCTCGAGCAGCCGGGCCCGACGCTCCTTGCGACCGCCGGAGCTGTCGAGAGCGAGGTCGATGTTCTCGAGGACGGTGAAGGCGGGGATCAGGCGCAGGTCCTGGAAGACCATGCCGATGCCGGCGGCCCGGCTGGCGGCGGTGGAGCCCGGCTCCAGCGGCGTGCCCGACACGGTGACCGTCCCCTCCTGGGGCACGTTCACGCCGTAGAGCACCTTCATCAGCGTCGACTTGCCGGCGCCGTTCTCGCCCAGCAGCGCGTGCACCTCGCCGGCCATGACGTCGAAGTCGACGTGGTCGTTGGCGACGAGCGAGCCGAAGCACTGCGTGATGCCGCTGGCGACCAACAGCGGCGTCGTGCCGGCGGCGGCTGACCCGGCGTGCATGTCGGCGGGCGACTCGGAGTTCATGTCGCCGGGCATGTCGGCGGTCATGGCGTCCCCCGGCGGTGGCGGGTCACCATGCGGGCGAGGGCGGCGGCGGCGCGCTCCTCGGCGACGGCGAGCGACTCGTGGAAGTGATCCCCGAGCAGCGTCCGGGCGGCGCGCATCTCGCCGGCGAGCAGGGCGTCGACGATCGACAGGTGCTGCTCGATCGTGCGCTGGATGCGCCCCGGCGTGAGGAAGTCGTGCATTCGCACCGGTCGGATGCGCTCGTTGACCCGCACGAGCATGTCGCACAGGGCGTCGTTGCCGGCCGCCGCCGCGAGGCGCACGTGGTAGTCCTCGTCGAGGAGGGCGAAGTCCGGGCCGACGACGTCGGTCGGGTCGGGCACCGCAAGGTCGAGCCAGTCGCTGCGCAGCTCCCGCACGAGGCGCAGGTCGTGCGTCGCACCGAGCCGGCCCGGGCGGGCGAGGGCGTCGAGCTCGAGGGCGAAGCGCACCTCGTACAGGTCCCGAGCCAGGTGCAGGTCCGGGGCCGCCGGGCCGTACCCGCCCTCGGAGCGCCGCTCGACGAGTCCTTCGGCCGACAGCCGGCTCAGCGCTTCGCGCACCGGGGTGCGGGACACGCCCAGCTCGACGGCGAGCCGCTCCTCCGCCATCCGGTGCCCGAGCGGGAACTCGCCGTTGAGCAGGCGTCGCTTCAGCTCGTCGTAGGTGGCGGCGGCCCGACCCGCCTTGCTCGCCGGTCGCGGCGGCTGCGCGGTCGGCATCTCGTCGGGATCCGGCGTTGTATACCGCGCGGTATCCCGTTCGGTGTCCGGCGTCGTATGCATCGCTGCGCACCGTACGGATAGCGCGATTCAGCCTGATTTCTCAGCCGTGCACGCTCGGTTGCCATCGTCTGACCGGGCGCTGACCGGTTGCTGATCCCGTGCTGTCCGCTTACTTGTGCGCGACTGAACGCACGGCGGCGGTCGTCGTCGCCACGACCGTTCCACGAACGACTGTGCAGATTCCGTGCGATATCGACGCGATCTGCACACTCGATCGCGTGACGTACCGCAAAGCCGCCCAGCCTCCAGCGGCGGCCGGCCGGCATGCGGATCGGGTGGGTCAGCCGGTGGGGTCGATGGGGCTGTGGAGCCCGAGGCCGCCGTCGGCGGCGAGCACCTGACCGGTGACCCAGTCGAGGGCGTGGACGGCGACGACGGCGGCAGCGATGTCGTCGGCGGTCCCGAGGCGGCCGAGCGGCGTGCGGCCTCGCACCCCGGTGAGCCATGCCGAGCTGTCCGGCACCGGCCCCAGCATCGGCGTGCGCGTCACCCCCGGAGCGACGGCGTTGACCCGGATGCCGTGCGCGCCCCACTCGGCCGCCGCCACCCGCACGACCATCTCGACCGCCGCCTTCGAGGCGCAGTAGGCGCCCATCGTCTGGTCGGCGACCGTCCCGCTGATCGAGCCGATCACCACGGCGCTGCTCGACACACTGGCGGCGATGGCGGCACGCGCCAGGCCGCGCAACACGAGGAACGGGCCGCGGGCATTCACGGCGTGCACCCGGTCCCACGCCTCGACGCTCAGGTCGACGAGCGGCGCGCCGCGGCCGACGCCGGCGCTGATCGTCACCCGATCGGGCACGCCGACCCGCTCCAGGGTCGCCGCCCAGGCGGCGTCGACAGCGGCCGGGTCGGCGATGTCGCACACCACGTCGTCGGCGCCCGCCGGCGTCAGGTCCCAGACCACGATGTCATCGCCGGCATCGCGGGCCCGTCCGACGACGGCAGCGCCGATGCCCGACGCCCCGCCGACGACGACGTGCGCTCCCCCCGTGCCCGCTGCCATGGCTCGGTACTGTACGGCGGCCGAGGGGGCGCCATGCCGAGGATCCACCACACCGCCATCACCACCGTCGACGTCGAGGCCAGCCTGGCGTTCTGGCGTGACGGCATCGGCCTGGCCGTGCTGATGGACGCCTCGTTCGACGGCGACTGGCCCACGCTGCTGCGGGCGCCGAGCGACCGGTTGCGGTCGATCTTCCTCGGTGATCCGGCCGACGCCGACGCCGGCATCGTCGAGCTGGTCGTCTTCGCCGACGGCGATCGCTCGGAGGCTGTCTCGGACGCCGCCCCAAGCGCCGACCACGCAACCAGGTCGCCGCAGCCGGGTGTGCTGTTGGTGTCGTTGTTCGCCGACGTCGATGCCACGCTGGCGCGCCTCGACGGCCTCGGCCTGGCAGCCGACGTGCGCCGCATCAGCGCCTCGGGCATCGACATGGCGGTCGTCGTCGACCCCAACGGTGTGGCCGTCGAGCTGCTCCAGCCCGACGCCGCCGCCAACCTCGACCACCTCCAGCGACCGCAGCACGAAGGGATGTGACGCACGTGGACGACCTGCAGGACAAGGTGGCGGTGATCACGGGCGCCGGCAGCGGGATCGGCC
>CAZYKR010000109.1:0-13105 GCA_964648005.1 uncultured Iamiaceae bacterium | reverse complement strand
ACGTGCACGACCTGGGAGGGCGTCGCCACCTCGGCCACGGTAGCGGTCGCGCTGTCGGTGCCCCTGCGTAGGGTGCCGCCATGGACATCCCTGCCGACGGCCTCGTCGCCGGACCCGACGGCGCGCCCCGATGCTTCTGGGCATCGTCGGCGCCGGAGTACGTCACCTATCACGACCTCGAGTGGGGCTTCCCGGTCGACGACGACCGGCGCCTGTTCGAGAAGCTCTGCCTCGAGGGCTTCCAGTCCGGGTTGTCCTGGCTCACCATCCTGCGCAAGCGCCCGGCGTTTCGCGCCGCCTTCGCCGACTTCGACCCGGCGGTGGTCGCCGGCTTCGGTGACGGCGACGTGGCGCGCCTGCTCGCCGACGCCGGCATCGTGCGCCATCGCGGCAAGATCGAGGCGTCCATCAACAACGCGCAGCGCTACGCCGAATTGGTCGACGAGCACGCCAGCCTCGCCGCCTACGTCTGGTCGTTCGAGCCGCCGCCCGACGAGCGACCGGCGCGCATCACCTGGCCCGAGCTCGGCGAGCTCACCACGGCGCCCGCTGCAGTGGCCATGGCCAAGGACCTCAAGCGCCGGGGCTGGCGCTTCCTCGGCCCCACCACCGTGTACGCCTTCATGCAGGCGATGGGTCTGGTCAACGATCACCTCGAGGGGTGCTGCCGCCAGGTGGCGGCGGCCGACGCCCGCGGCGCGTTCACGCCTCCCGGGCACGGCGGGTGACGCGCCAGTAGCGTGTCGCCGATCCCCTCAGGACGAACGGAGTGCCAGATGTTCGGGAAGAAGCAACGCCAGGCCGCGCAGGCCCAGATGGACGCCGCCAACGCCGCCGCTCAGGCCGCCATGAACGGCAACATCCCGCCGGTGAGCGCCGCCAACCAAGCGGCCGCACAAGATGCCATGGCCCAGCAGCGTGCGCTGGGCATCGACACCGCCGCCTTCGGCGGACCGTCCAACGCTCCGGTCGCCGACGACGACCCGATCTTCGCCGACATCGACGGCATCTCGCTCCAGCACTACGCCTGGATCGCCAAGCTCTCCCAGAAGGCGGGCGTCACCGACGAGGCCGGCATGCGCGAGGTGGCGGCGCAGAACGGCATCGACCCCGATCAGTACATGCGTGGTGCCAACGGGTGGACCGCCCGCATGGGCCAGAGCATGGCCGTCGGGCAGAAGTTCCGTCAGTACTTCGACCAGTACTGACGGAGCTCCATCAGCCGAAGCGCTCGACGAGCGCGTCGACGCCGCCCTTGGCGACGGCGTCGAGGATCATCCCCGCCTCGTCGGGTGCCACGTCGGTGCTGTAGACGACGACGCAGCCGTCGCCGTCGTCGAGGATGTCGACGGTCGACAGGTGGCTGGCCAGGCTCAACGGCGAGTCCACGATGGCGTACTGGAAGCGGCGCAGGTCATCGTCGACCGTGACGATCTCCTCGCGGATCTCGAGACCCATCGTGCCGACGACGCGGGCGTTGCCGTCCATGACGCAGCTGTCGACGCCGGCGAGCCAGTCGGTGATGCCGGTCGGCTCGCGCACGATCGCCCAGACGTCGCTGGCGGGCGCCGAGAGGCGGGCGTGGTGACGGATGGTGGCCATGGTCTTCCCCCTGGGTCGGGCCCGCTGCTGGCGGGCACGGCCGCAGACCCTATCGCCGCCTACCCGTCGAGCATGCCGAGCACGGCGTCGGCGAAGGTCGCGGGCGTCTCGATCATCGGCCAGTGGCCGACGTCGTCGAGCCACACCAGCGGGGCGTCGGGACGCGCCGCCACCAGCCGTTCGGCCATGCCGTGCACCGCCACCGGGTCGACGCGCCCCCACACCACGCCGAGCGGTGCCGGGTGCGCCTCGATGGCGCCGGTGTAGCGCGCCTCGCGGGCGCGGCGGTCCTCGACGTAGCGGATCGTGCGCGCCAGCAGGGTGTGGCCGTCGGCGCGGGCGGTGAGCGCCCAGGCGCACGCCAGCTCGTCGGTGGCGGCCGGATGGTCGGCGGAGAACGTCGACGCCATCGCATCGCGGAACGCGGCGCCGCCGTCGCCCAGGTCGAACGGGGCGTCGTCGAGCGACAGCAGGAACTGCTGGCCGTCGGTCAGCTGCGCCATGTCGATGTAGATGCTGCCGTTGGTGAGGACCCGACGGCTCACGGCGAAGCCGAGGGCGCCGTCGAGGTCGCGTGCCAACAGCTCGCCGCCCACCGAGTTGCCCATGTCGTGGCTGACCAGCGCCACCCGATCGAGCCCGACGGCGGCCACCACCGCCTCGGCGGCGTCGGCCTGGTCCTCGATGCGGTAGCGGCGATCCGGCTTGTCGGACAGCCCGAAGCCGACGAAGTCGAACAGCACCACGTCACGCTCGGCGGACAGGGCGTCGAGCACATGGCGCCAGTCGTGCGAGCTGGTGGGGAAGCCGTGCAGCACCAGCACCGGGTCGAGCCCGTGGTCGGTGGCGGCCGGGACGTGGCGCAGCCACACCTGCCCGGTCGGCGTGTCGATGCGCCGCCCGGCGGCCTCCCACGCTGCGATCTCCTCGTGCTCGTCCATCCCCGACCTCCCGTCCGACCAGCGCCGTAGGCTCATCCTCGCACCGTCGACACCAGCGCTGGGGGGCCAGGCCATGACGACCGCGGACACGCCAGGACCGATCGCTGCGGTGGAGCCGAGCTCGCCGGCACACAAGCAGGCCTTCGCCCTCCTCAACGCCTCGACGGCGCCGGTGTGGCTGGCGATGATCCTGTTCCCCCGGGCTCGGGTGACCGGGTGGCTGGTGCGGCGGTGCTCGTGGCTGTTCGCCGGACTCGGCGTGGCCTACACGGCGCTGCTGGCCACGGGGGTGGCCACCGGCGGCGAGCGGGTCGACTTCCGTGACCCGGACTCGCTGCGGGCCGGTCTTGCCAACCCGACGGCCTTCCTGGCCGGGTGGACCCACTACCTGGCCTTCGACCTGTTCGTAGGGCGCTGGATCTGGGAGACCAACGTGGCCGACGGCCGCAGCGCCCGCCTGCCGCTGTTGCTGACCTGGTGGTTCGGACCGGTCGGGTTAACCCTCGAGCTGGCGCGCCGGCGGCGCCGCTAACCTGTCCGGCACCAGTGAAAGGAGGTGGTCCGAACATGAGCGACAGTTCGCACGGGACCCTGGAGGTGGCTGGCCGCTGAGCGGCGAGTCGGACCACTCGGTGGAATCCACACCAGCCCACCGCCGGAAGCGGTTGCCGGGACGTCGTCCCACCCGGTAGCAGCGGGCCGCACCGGACCAATCGACACAACGTGCACGGGGAGGTCCTCCGGGGCCTCCCCGTGGCGCGTCCGGAACCACGGCGGGCCTTCGGTCCCTGGGCATGCGCCCCGTGAGGGTGTAAGCAGGAGGGATGTCGGCACTGCTGCGCACCCGTTTGCACGGACACGAGATCGCCTACCGGGACCTTGGCGATCCCGACGGTGAGGTGCTCGTGCTCATCCACGGCATGGCCGGTAGCTCTACGACGTGGCGTGAGGTGCTCGAGCCCTTGGCGCAGCGGTTCCGGGTGATCGCCCCCGATCTGCTCGGGCACGGCCGCTCGGCCAAGCCGGCGGGCGGCGATTACACCCTCGGTGCCCATGCCTCGCTGGTGCGCGACCTGCTCGCCCACGTCGGCGTCGAGCACGCCACGATCGTGGGGCAGTCACTCGGTGGTGGCGTCGCCATGCAGTTCGCGTACCAGTACCCCGAGCTGTGCGAGCGGCTGGTGCTCGTCAACAGCGGCGGCCTCGGTCGTGACGTGAGCCTGATCCTGCGCCTGCTGTCGCTGCCCGGCGCCGAACTGCTGTTGCCGGTGCTGGCGCCGAGCTTCATCCGCGACACCGGCAACACCATCAGCCGGTGGCTGCACCGCAACGGCGTGCGCCCGCCGCGCGTCGCCGAGATGTGGTCCGCCTACGCCTCGCTCGCCGAGGGCGAGAACCGCCACGCCTTCCTGCGCACCCTGCGCTCGGTCATCGACCCCGGCGGTCAGGCGATCAGCGCCCGTGACCGGCTCTACCTCGCCGCCGCCATGCCCACATTGATCATGTGGGGCGACAACGACCCGATCATCCCGCACGATCACGGGGTGGCGGCGCACGAGGCCATGCCCGGCAGCGAGCTGGTGCTCTTCGCCGACGTGGGGCACTTTCCCCACGTCGAGGTGCCCGAGCAGTTCGTCGAGGCCCTGGTCGACTTCGTCGACCGCACCGAAGCGGTGCACATCGACGCCGACGCCCGCCGCCGGTTGTTGGCCGGCGAAGCCATCTGACCTAGCGTCAGCTCCTCACGCCGCGGCACAGGGGGAGCACGCATGGAGATCTCGGGGACCAAGGCCGTCATCGTCGGAGGGGCGTCGGGCATGGCCCGCGCCACAGCCGAGCTCCTGGCACAGCGGGGGGCATCCGTGGCGATCCTCGACTTGGCGTCCTCGGCCGGCGCCACCGTGGCCGACGAGCTCGGCGGGACGTTCCATCCGTGCGACGTCACCGACTACGCCGGCACCGAGGCGGCCCTCGACGCCGCCGTCGAGGCGCTCGGCGGCCTGCACATCGCCGTCAACACCGCCGGCGGCGGCATCGGCGTGCGCACGCTCGGCAAGGACGGGCCCCACGACCTCGCCGCCTTCCAACAGGTGATCGAACTCAACCTGATCGCCACGTTCAACTGCAACCGCCTCCAGGCGGCGCACATGGCGCGCAACGAGCCGACGCCCGACGGCGAGCGTGGCGTGATCATCGACACGGCGTCGGTGGCGGCCTTCGAGGGCCAGATCGGCCAGGTCGCCTACACCGCCGCCAAGGCCGGGATCGCCGGGATGATGCTGACGATGGCGCGCGACCTGGGCTCGCTCGGCATCCGCTGCATGGCGATCGCCCCCAGCCTGTTCTCGACCGGCCTCACCGAGGGCATCCCGGCCGAGTACGAGGCGAGCCTCACCAAGGACGCCGCCTTCCCGAAGCGGATGGGTCGTCCCGACGAGTACGCCCGCCTCGCCGTCGGCATCGTCGAGAACCCGATGCTCAACGGCTCGACCATCCGGCTCGACGCCGGGCAGCGCTTCGCGCCCAAGATGTAGCGACACGACGCAGCGACACGATTCCGGGGGGAACCATGACCGTGACGGTGGAGGCATCGCCGGCCGACGTCGGCCTCGACGCCGGGCGCCTGGCGCGCCTGGACGAGCACTTCGGCCGCTACGTCGACGACGGCCGCCTGGCCGGCTACCAGCTGCTCGTCGCCCGGCGGGGGAAGGTGGCGCACCTGTCGACCGGCGGGCACCGCGACCGCGAGGCCGGTCTGGCGTACGAGCCCGACACGTTGGTGCGCATCTACTCGATGACCAAGCCGATCACGTCGGTGGCGCTGATGCAGCTGTTCGAGCAAGGTGCCTTCCAGCTGACGGACCCGGTGCGTGACTACCTGCCGGCGTTCGGGGACACGCCGGTGTGGCGGGGCGGTTCGACCGTGAAGCCCGAGCTCGAGCCCCAGACCGAGCTGATGCGCATCTGGCACCTGCTCACCCACACATCGGGCCTCACCTACGGCTTCCACTACACGCACCCGACCGATGAGCTCTACCGCAAGGCCGGCTACGAGCTCGGCGCCCCGAAGGGCACGACACTGGCCGAGGCCTGCGACGCCTGGGCTGGCTTGCCGCTGCGGTTCCAACCCGGCACGCGCTGGAACTACAGCGTGTCGACCGACGTCGTCGGTCGCCTGGTCGAGGTGCTGAGCGGCCAGCCGCTCGACGAGTACCTGCGCCGGCACGTCTTCGAGCCGCTGGGCATGGCCGACACGGCCTTCGATGCCGTCGGGCGCGAGGAGCGCCTGGCTGCCCTCTACGTTCCCGACGGCGAGCGCAAGGCGGTGCGCTTCGATCCGATCGGCAAGTTGGCGGCACGCCAGCTGTCGTTCCTGTCCGGCGGCGGCGGCCTCGTGTCGAGCATCGGCGACTACCACCGCTTCCTGCGGTGCCTCCTCGGCGGCGGCGTCCTCGACGGGGAACGGATCATCGGGCCGCGCACGCTGCAGCTGATGGCGGCCAACCACCTCCCCGGTGGCGCGGACATCGCCGCGCTCGCCGAGGACGGCACGAGTGAGTTGGCGCGCGACGGCGTCGGGTTCGGCCTGGGGTTCGCCGTGATGCTCGATCTCGGTCGCAGCCACACCGCCGGCACGGTCGGCGATCTCAGTTGGGGAGGCGCCGCCAGCACGGCGTTCTGGATCGACCCGGCCGAGGACCTCGACGTCGTGTTCGTCACCCAGCTGCTGCCGTCGACGACGCACCCGATCCGGCCGGAGCTGCGGGCGCTCGTCTACCAGGCCATCGTCGACTGATCTTCGACGCACTCGCACCTAGGCTTCGTCACCATGGCGTTTCGCGGCTGGCCCCAGGAGGCGTTCGAGTTCTACGAGGAGCTCGAAATGCACAACGAGCGCGACTGGTGGCTGGCCCACAAGGCCACCTACGACACCGCCGTGAAGGCCCCGATGGAGGAGCTGATGGCGGCCGTCGCCGACGAGTTCGGGCCGATGCGGCTGTTCCGGCCCAACCGAGACGTGCGCTTCTCCAAGGACAAGTCGCCGTACAAGACGGCGGCGGCGGCGATGACCGCCACCGAGGGCGCCGCCTGCTACCTCCAGCTGTCAGCCGAGGGATTGATGGTCGGCGGCGGGCAGTACCACCTGGCCAGCGATCAGCTGGGGCGGTTCCGCGATGCCATCGCCGACGACGACACCGGCGGGTCGCTCGCTGAGATCTGCGCCGACCTGCGCTCGGACGGTTACGAGATCGCCGCCGCCGAGACGCTCAAGACCGCCCCGCGCGGGTGGGACAAGGACCACCCCCGCATCGACCTCGCCCGCATGAAGGGGATGGTGGTGCTGACGCACCTGCCGCGGGCGAAGTGGATGTCGACCGCCAAGGCGCTGGGGCGGATCACCGACGTGTGGCGCGACGGCGAGGCACTGTTCGACTGGCTCGACGCCAACGTCGGGCCGTCGACCCTGCCGCAGGGACGGCGCTGACGGTGTCACGCCGGCGGGTGGTGGGCGCCGCCGTCGCTGCGGCTGTGGCGCTGCTGGCGCTGGCGATCCCAGCGTCGAGCGGAGCGCAATCCACCACGGCGCGGCCGTTCCCCGCCCCCGAAGGCGGCTGCTACTCGGGCGCCGGGCCGACGGCCATGGCACCCAACCAGGTGCGGGCGCTGTACGACCTGACGCCGCTGTGGGAGGCCGGCCATCGTGGGCAGGGCAAGCGCATCGCCATCCTGGACCTGGGCGAGCAGCCGGATCGGACCGAGTTCGACACGTTCTCGCACTGCTTCGGCATCGACACGCCGCTGCACGTGCAGGTCGTGGGCGACGGGGCGCAGCCGCCGGTCGGCGGCGAGGCCTCGCTCGACGTGCAGCTGCCGCTGATCGCCGCCCCCGAGCTGGAGGCGGTGTACGTGTTCGCCACCACCCCGGGACTGCACGACGCACAGCTGCGAGCGCTGGAGGCGGCGCTCGATCCGGCCAACACGGGCGGGGAGCCGATCGACGCCATCTCGACGAGCTTCAGCCTCTGCGAGCCGTCGCTGATCGCCGGGACGGCGCCGAGCGTCGGTCCCGACTACGTCGACGACATGAACACGCTGCTCCACGAGGCGGCGTCCCGGGGCATCACGGTGTTCGCCGACGCCGCCGACGGCGGCTCGTCGGCGTGCGCCCATTGGCCGGTCGCCGAGTCCAACCCGCAGAACGCCGTGGCGGCGGCGGCCTTCCCGGCGAGCTCGCCCTGGGTGGTGGCCGTCGGCGGGACGCAGTTCGACGTGACCAAGCAGCCCGACGGCAGCGGCGAGGTGACGACCGAGCTGGTGTGGAACGAGCTGTCGGCGAAGTCGCCGACCGACCGGATCGCCGGCGGTGGCGAGCAGAGCCAGATCTTCGACGCCCCGCCGTGGCAGCAGGGCGCCGTCCCCGGAACCGCCCGCGGGGTGCCTGACGTGGCGGCGTTGGCGGGGTCGCCGTACTACTCGTGGAGCGACGACGCCTCGTACTGGGACGGCACGAGTGCCGCCACGCCGTTCACCGCCGGTGGTTGGCTGGCGGTCCTGACGGCGCTCGAGGCGCACGGGATCGCCAACCCCGGCTTCCTGGCGCCGATCCTGTACGACCTGCACGCCACCGACGCCGACGCGGTCTTCCGGGACATCACCGTCGGCAACAACGACGTGTGGGGCCGGGTCGGGTGCTGCGACGCCGGGCCGGGCTACGACCTGGCCAGCGGACTCGGCTCCCTGCGGTTTGCCGGGCTGGCTCGGGCACTTGGCGCCCCGGTGCCGCCGACCTCCACGTCGACCACGACGTCGACCATGCTCGCGGCGGTCGTCACGCCGCAGTTCACGGGCTGAGGGGGTAGAGCCTCGTGCGCCGGCCGGATGTCGTCGTCGTGGGATCGGGGCCGAACGGGCTCGTCTGCGCCGTGACGCTGGCGCGCGCCGGGTGCGACGTGCTGCTGGTCGAGGCCGCCGCCGAGCCGGGTGGCGGGCTGCGCTCGGCCGAGCTGCTCGAAGCGGGGGTCCTGCACGACATCTGCTCGGCGGTGCATCCCTTCGGCGTGGCGTCGCCGGCGCTGCGCCCGCTGCCGCTCGGTGCCCACGGGCTGCGCTTCGTGCATCCCGAGGTGCCGTTGGCGCATCTGGTCGAGGGCGAGCCGGCGGCGCTGCTGCACCGATCGCTGGACGAGACCGCCGCCGGGTTGGGTGTCGACGGCGCGGCGTGGCGTGCGCTTGTCGGGCCGACCGTCGACGCGGGGTTGGCCCTCAGCGACGCGCTGCTGTCGCCGCTGACCGTGCCGCCGCCGTTGCCGTTGGCGATGGCTCGCTTCGCCACGGTCGGGCTGCAACCGGCACGCCGGGTCGCCCGCCGCTTCGTGACCGACCGGGCCTCGGGGCTCTTCGCCGGGCTGGCGGCGCACTCGTTCCTGTCGCTGGGTGCGCCGTTGAGCGCGGCCTACGGCCTGGTGCTGGGGGCGCTCGGCCACGTCGTCGGCTGGCCCGTGGTGGCGGGCGGCTCGGCGCGCCTGGCCGAGGCCCTGGTCGACGAGTTCGTGGCGCAGGGCGGTGCGCTCGAATGCGACCGGCGGGTGCGCTCGCTCGACGAGCTGCCGTCGGGGGCCGAGGTCGTCCTCGACCTCACGCCGAGCCAGGTGCTGGCGGTGGCGGGGGAGCGGCTGCCGTCGCGCTACCGGCGGCGACTCGCCGGCTACCGGTATGGACCCGGGGTGCACAAGGTGGACTGGGTGCTCGACGGGCCGATCCCGTGGACCGACCCGGAGGTGGCGCGGGCCGGGACGGTGCACCTCGCCGGCGGGGTCGACGAGGTGGCTGTCGCTGAGGACGAGGTGCTCGCGGGCCGGCTGCCGGAGCGGCCGTTCGTGCTGCTGGGCCAGCCCTGTGCTGCCGACGCCTTGCGGGTGCCGACCGGCTCGACGCACCAGCCCGTGTGGGCGTACACCCACGTGCCCAACGGCACGACGGTCGAGGTGACCGACCGGATCGAGGCCCGGGTCGAGGCGTTCGCCCCGGGCTTCCGCGACCGCATCGTCGCCCGGCACGTGATGGGCCCGGCGGCGATGGAGGCGCACGACGCCAACCTCGTCGGCGGCGACATCAGCGGCGGCGTCGCCGACGTGGCGCAGTTCGTGGCCCGCCCGTCGTGGGGTCTGCACCCGTGGCGCACGCCGGTGCCCGGCTTGTACCTCTGCTCGGCCTCGACCCCGCCCGGCGGCGGCGTCCACGGCATGTGCGGCTACCACGCCGCGCAGGAGGTGCTGCGGGCTCGGCGGTAATCGTCGGGCGACGTAGCTCAGGGCCGCGGGAGCGCGTCGGGCGGCAGCGGCGGGAGGTCGCCGATGGTCTCCAGGAGGTGGGCCAGCCAGGCCTGGGACAGCTCGGCGAGGAACGGCGAGTCCGCTTCGATGCGCAGCTCTTGGAGCTGGAGGCTGCCGTTGCGGTAGATCGCCACGTCGTAGGGCGGACCGACCGACAGGTTGGCGTGGGCCGTCGAGAGCATCGACGTGAGGGCGATCTTGCCGGCGGTGACGAGCCCGACCCCGGCGGCGACGGCGAGCTCGAGCATGAACTTGCCGTACTTCGACTCGCCGATCTGCAGGAACGGGCGATCGGTCGAGGCGTGGATGTAGTTGCCCTCGGGGTACACGAGCAGGATGTCGGGACGGCTGCCCTTGATCTGCCCGCCAAGGATCAGCGTGGCGGTGGCGGCGTCGCCGAGTGCCTCGGCGTGGCTCTGGGCCACCTCCCGGTTGAGCCGACCGAGGTACAGCGCCGCCTCGAAGAGCTCGCTGACGGTGGCGAGGCTCTCGTGCTCGCCCGACGACTCGAGGTCCTGTTCGACCCGGTCGAGCACCTGCTGGGTGGTGGCGAGGCTGCCGGCGGACTGGATGACGAACACCCGGTCGGGAGCCGGCTGGAACACGTGGAGCTTGCGGTAGGTGCCGACGTTGTCGACGCCGGCGTTGGTGCGGGTGTCGGAGAGGAAGACGAGGCCCTCGTCGAGGCGCATGGCGAGGCAGTAGGTCATAGTGGCCCGTAGGGTACGGCGATGGCCGAGCAACCGACGAGGCGAGGTCCGTGGGACCTGCCGCGGGACCTGACGCCGGAGCAGCGCCGCAGCCGTCGCACGTGGATCGAGCACTACCTCGTCGAGCTCGACCGCCGGTACCGCTCGCTCGACGAGGGGACGCCCGCCGACTACATCCCGGCGCTGGCGCTGGCCGATCCGAGCCTGTTCGGCGTGGCGGTGCTCGGCCAACAGGGCCAACACCTGACCTGCGGCGACGCCGATGTCGAGTTCACCATCCAGTCGATCTCCAAGGTGGTGCTCTACGGGCTGGCGCTCGAGACGTGGGGGCGCGACGTCGTGCACGAGCGTGCCGGCGTCGAGCCGTCGGGTGACCGGTTCAACGCCATCACGTTCGACGACGACGACAACCGGGCGTTCAACCCGATGGTGAACGCCGGGGCGCTGGCCATCACCGACCTGTTGGAGGGCGACACCGTCGACGACCGGCTGCAGGCGATGCTCGACGCCTTCGAGCGGTACCTCGGTCATCCGGTGGAGGTCGACCAGACCGTGTACCGGTCCGAGTTGGCGACAGCGCATCGCAACCGGGCGATCACACACCTGCTGGTGAGTCGCGGGATCGTGTCGGACCGGGTCGAGGAGATCGTCGAGCTGTACACGATGCAGTGCTCGATCGTCGTGACGGCGACGGACCTGGCAACGATCGCAGCGACGCTGGCCAACGCCGGGGTGAACCCGGTCACGGGGGAGCGGGCGTTGGCAGCGTGGGCGGTGCGCGACGTGCTGAGCGTGATGCTGACGTGCGGGATGTACGACTACTCGGGGGAGTGGGTGTACCGGGTGGGGCTGCCGGCCAAGAGCGGTGTCGGCGGCGGGGTGCTGGCGGTGCTGCCCGGCATCGGGGGGCTCGGCGTGTACTCGCCGCCCCTCGACAAGTTCGGCACCAGCGTGCGCGGGGTCAAGGTCTGCGAGGACCTGGCCGAGGAGCTGGGCATGCACCTGTTCGAGCCGGCGCCGCCGTGGACGAGGGAGCCGTGATGATCGACGTGACTCGCGACGAGGCTGCGGCCGTGGTGGCGGCGCTCGCCGACGTGGCGTCCGCGGGCGGCACGGCACCGCTGTCGGCCGCCGACCGTTCGGGCATCGCCGGAGCGTGGACGACCGTGCTGGGTCAGGAGGGGCACCCGCCGGTGGCGGCGGACACCGGGGGCGCAGCGGATCTGGCGGCCGTGGCGGCGGCGTTGCCCGTCGATGGTGCCGTGCCGGGCGCCGGCGGCGATCCCGGCGCCGGCGGCGATCCGGCCTCCGGTGGTGTGCGGCTGCTGTGCGTGCGGTTGGCGGCCGTGATGGCGTTCGTCGACGGTCGGGTCGACGACGCCAAGATGACCCGGGTGCTGGCGCTGGCACGAGCGCTCGACGTGCACGCCGACTTCGTGACGGCGGTGCACGAGCTGCTCGTCGGCGAGGTGGCCTGGGTCGCGGCCGATCAGATCCGCCACAACATCGCCACCATCCCCGGGGTGCCGTACGACGCGGCACACCCCTACGCCGCCTTCCTCCCGTACGCCGACGGGCACGAGGACACGGCGTTGGCGGCGCGTTACGACGCCTTGGTGGACCTGCCGGACGGGAGCCTGGGCAAGGCGTTCTTCGAGCACTACACCCGCAACGGCTTCGCCTTCCCGGGGCGACCCGACGCCGTGGTCGAGGCCTGGGCGACGTTCCACGACACGCTGCACGTGCTGTCGGGGTACTCGACGTCGGCGCAGGGAGAGATCCTGGTGGCGGCGTTCACCGTCGGGCAGCTGCGGCGCAACAGCGATCCGATGGAGAGTCACATCCTGCCGACGATCCTCATCTACCACCTCGGGATCGACATCAACAAGGGCCTCAACGCCGGAGACCGGGAGCGGATCTCGGCCGATCCGGACTGGGCGATGACCTACGCCGGGACCATCCATCTGGGACTGGACCCGCGCAAGCTGTTCGTGGCCTGGGCGCGGGGCGCGGCGATGGCGGTCGACGTGTACGACCCGACGTGGGACTTCTGGGAGCACGCACCTCGGCCGTTGGCTGAGCTTCGTGCCGAGTACCGGATCCCGCCACTGGACCCTGCCGACGCTGCGCTCGACGACGACCAGGTGCGGGCCGATCCGTTCCGCAGGCCAGGCGAACCCGACCCGCCCGTGCCGGGTTCGTCGAGCTAGGTCGGGGTGAGCCCTGCAGCCGTACTGATTTGGCTGCCCTCCGGGGCCCCGGTACCATGACGCCCACGCCGCGGGGTGGAGCAGTCTGGTAGCTCGTCGGGCTCATAACCCGAAGGTCGCAGGTTCAAATCCTGCCCCCGCCACCATCGAAACCACAGGTCAGGCCCGGTCCCAGCGACCGGGCCTTCTGCTTGTCGGGCCCGACTTCTAACGGGCGCGCGGGCGGCAGCGGCAGAGACGTTGCGCCGACGGCACTGTGCTGTCCCGGTTCATGGTTGACAGTGCGGCTCCGGTAGTCGTGTGACAGT
>CAZYKR010000108.1:0-13126 GCA_964648005.1 uncultured Iamiaceae bacterium | reverse complement strand
GCTTCAAGAAGCGCATGGAGTTCGAGAAGGCCGTCGCCGAGGCGGAGGCCAACGGCACCGAGCCGCCCGCCAAGGCGGAGCGCAGCGGCGGCATGGACCCGTCGATGACGATGATCCCGATCATGGAGCTGTGCCGCTACAGCCCGGGCATGGTGACGGCGATGGGGGTGTCGATGGGGCTCACCGCCGCCGCCATCTCGTCGCGCGGCACCATCGCCCAGAAGGAGCGGTGGGTTCCCGAGCTGCTCACGCTCGAGAAGATCGGCGCCTGGGCCATCACCGAGCCCAACTCGGGCTCCGACGCCTTCGGCTCGATGAAGGCGACGGCGCGCCGCGACGGCGACGAGTACGTGCTGAACGGTTCCAAGACCTTCATCACCAACGGTCCCTACGCCGACACCATCGTGTTCATCTGCAAGCTGGACGAGGGCAACCCGCCGGAGGAGCGCAAGATCCTGTCGTTCGTGCTCGACCAGGGCATGACGGGCCTCGAGCAGTCCAAGCCGTTGCGCAAGATGGGCATGCACAGCTCACCGACCGGGGAGCTGTTCCTCTCCGACGTGCGCGTCGGACGCGACCGCCTGATCGGCGAGACCGAGGACGTCCCGTCGGGCGGCCGTGAGGGTGCCAAGGACACGTTCTCGATGGAGCGCTCGGGCGTCGCCGCCATGGCGCTGGGCATCATCGAGCGGTGCCTCGAGCTGAGCGTCCAGTACGCCAAGGACCGCGTCCAGTTCGGCAAGCCGATCGGCGAGTTCCAGCTGATCCAGGAGAAGCTGGCCATCATGGAGGTGCATCGGCTCAACGTGCAGAACCTCGTGTTCCGCTACATCGAGCTGTCGCAGCAGGGCCAGGGCCTCACGCTGGCCGAAGCCTCGGCCATGAAGCTGTACTCGGCCCGGGCCGCCATGGAGGTGGCGCTCGAGGCGGTGCAGCTGCACGGCGGCAACGGGTACATGGCCGAGTTCAAGGTGGAGCAGCTCGCACGCGACGCCAAGGTGCTGCAGATCTACGCCGGCACGGACGAGATCCAGATCACCCACATCGCCAAGGACCTCCTCCGCCGCTGACCGGTCCCCGCTGCACGACGCCGCCCGGCACCGCGGTGCCGGCGGCGTCGGACCGTGGTGGAATGGTGCGGCCATGACCGACCTGCGACCGCCGAACACCGCCGCCGACGATCCGTGGTCGTCCGCCCCGGTCTCGCCACCGACGGCTGCACCCGCAGCGCCACCCACGAGCTGGCCCGGGCCACCCCCGGCCGTCGTGGACCCGCGCCGGTGGGGCATGGGCGACATCTTCTGGGGGCTCGGCATCGTGCTGCTGGCCAGCACGCTGCTGACGCTCCCCGTCGCTGTGTCCGGCGTGGCCACCACCGGCGTGTGGGTGACCCTGCTCGGAGCGCTCGGCACCTGGATCGGGTTCGCCGGTTGGCCGGTCTACTGCAGCTGGGTGAAGGGGTTCGGCACCCTCAAGGCCGATTTCGGCTTCCGGATGGAGTGGTACGACCTGTTCCTGGGCGTGGCGGCGGCGGTCGGCGCGCTCGTGGTCAACATCCTGCTCGGCGTCATCGAGCAGCAGATCGACGTCCGCCCCGAGACCAATACCCAGATCCTCTCGGACAACGCCGACACCGGCGTGGGTGTGCTCGTGGTCGGAGCGATCGCCGTGCTCGGTGCACCTATCTTCGAGGAGCTGTTCTTCCGCGGCCTGACGTTCGGCGCCGTCGAGAAGCGGTTCAACCGGTGGGCGGCGTTCGTCGTGTCGACCGTGCTCTTCACGCTGCTGCACGCCCAACCGGCCTCGACGTGGCTGGGGTTGGGCCTCATGCTGGTGCACATCGGGGTGCTCGGCGTGACGTTCGGGCTGCTGCGGCTCGTCACCGGCCGCCTCGGTCCCTCGATCGTCGCCCACATGACGGTCAACGGGTTCGCCACGCTCGTCGTGCTGGCCACGTCGATCGGCTGAGCGATGCCCGACTGGGGATCGGCCGGCGGTCCGAACACGATGAGCGACCGGACCGTGCTCGTGCTCGCCGGTGGAGGCGCCGCCGACGGCTCGCTGCTGGCGACGTTGGTGCCCCCGACCGATGCGGCCCCGGTCGTCATCGCCGCCGACAGCGGCGCGCGGCTGGCGGCGTCGGTGGCGTTGCCGGTGCACCACCTCGTGGGCGATCTGGACTCGCTCGATGCGGCGACGGTCGATCGTCTCGCCTCCGGTGGCACGGCGGTGCACCGCCACCCGGTCGACAAGGACGAGACCGATCTCGAGCTCGCGCTCGCCCTGGCGCTCGAGCACGGCGCGGCGCACGTGATCGTGCTCGGCGGTGGGGGCGGTCGCCTCGACCATCTCGTCGCCAACGCCCTGGTGCTGGCGGCACCGCGCTGGGCCGCCGTGCGCATCGACGCCGTGTTCGGTGACGCCCGGGTCCACATCGTGCGCCAGGCGCGGGAGCTGCACGGCGAACCGGGCGAGGTGGTGTCGCTGCTGGCGGTCGGCGGACCGGCGCGCGGCGTGCGCACCTCGGGCCTGCGGTACGCCCTCCACGGCGAGGAGCTGCACCCGGGATCGGCGCGCGGGATGAGCAACGTGCTCACCGAGTCGGCGGCGTCGATCGCTCTCGACGAGGGCGTGCTGCTCGCCATCCGGCCGGGTCCCGACGCCGACCCGCCCCGCTGACTCGCCGCCCGCTCCGGACGTCGAGCGATGCGGCGTTGGTCCTGTCGCGCCTCGCTCGCCACAATGGCGAGGTGGATGTCGTGGCCGACCTGGACGCACCGTGCGCGCCGAGCGACCTGTTCGCCGTCGTCGGCGACCTCGAGCGCTATCCGGATTGGCTGAGCATCGTCCCGCGCGCCGTGCCCGACGGTGTCGGCGATGACGGCGCCCCGGCTTGGGCGGTCGAGCTGCGGGGCCGCCTCGGGCCGTTGGCCCGCTCCAAGCGGCTGCGGATGGTGCGCACCGTCGACGAGGCGCCGACCCATGTGCGCTTCGAGCGGAGCGAGCACGACGGTCGCGATCACAGCGCCTGGGTGCTCGACGCGTCGGTGCACGAGCACCCCGACGGGTCCCGTCTGGAGATGCGCTTGCACTACGGCGGGAGCTTCGGCGGCGTGCTGCTCGAACGGATGCTGCGCGACGAGATCGAACGCTCCAAGCCGCGGCTGCTGGCGTTGCTCGCCGGTGCCGCTCGCTAGGGAGCGCTCGTCGCCGACCACCGGCCGTCGCTGCGCCGCACCACCAGCGACCGGTCGAAGCAGCGCGACAGGCTGCTGTCGGTGAGCGTGTCGTCGATGGCACCGGCGGCCACGACCTCGCCGCGTCGCAGCAGGAGTGCATCGGTCATGGCCGGCGGCACCTCTTCGAGGTGGTGCGTCACCAGCACCATCGGGGGTGCTGTGGCGTCGCGCGCCAGCTCGTCGATCGTGACGATCAGGTCCTCGCGCGCGCCGAGGTCGAGGCCGGTGAACGGCTCGTCGAGCAGCAGCAGCTCCGGATCGCGCATGAAGGCGCGTGCCAGCAGCACCCGCTGACGTTCGCCGGACGACAGGGTCTCGGTCCGGTGCGAGGCGAGGTGCGCCACCCCGAAGCGCGCCAGCAGTGCGTGCGCTCGTGCGCGGTCCGCATCGTCATAGTGATGCCACCACGGTTCGAGCGCGCCGTGGCGGGCGGTCATCACGACGTCGACGGCGGGCAGGGCGGGGCGCAGGCGGGCGCCGACCGCGGCGCTCACCAGGCCGATGCGGGTACGCAGCGTCCGCACGTCGGTGCGGCCCAACGTCTCGCCCAGCACCGTGACCTCGCCCGAGCTCGGGTGCAGCTGCAGCGAGGCGACCCGGACCAGGGTGGTCTTGCCCGAGCCGTTCGGCCCGAGCAGCACCCAACGCTGCGCCGCGGTGACCGTCCAGTCCACCCGCTGGAGCAGGTCGCGGCCGTCGACGCGCACCCCGACGTCGCGCAGGGTCAGCGCCGCCGTCGAGTCGGTGGCGCGCCCGTCGTGCTCGCTCACGTCAGCACCGCGCGTGCGATCGCCACGACGGCGGTCACGGCCGACAGGATGAGCACGGCCGTGCGCACCCGATGCTCGGGCAGCCGCCCGACGAGCCGGCCCGAGACGACGAACCCGATGGCGGCCCCCGGCACGAGGAGCAGCCCTTCGCCCAACTCGGCCCAGCCGAACTGGCCGAACGCCGTCAGCAGGACGACGGCGGCCACCGACGACAAGATGAAGAAGCGCGCCAGCGCGCCGCGGACCTCGGATCCGGACGCGTGCTGGAAGAACAGCGCCACCGGTGGGCCGCCGATCCCGGCGCTGGTCGCCATGAACCCCGAGGCCACGCCCCCCACCAGCAGCTGTGGCGGTCGCCGGCGCGGGTGCAGGCCGACGACGCTCAGGGTCACCGCCAGGAGCACGATGACGGCGGAGAACACGGTGAGCTGGTCCTTGTCGGCCAGGGAGCGCACGATGAGTGCTCCGACGATCGACCCGGGCAGGAGACCGATGGCGGGCCAGCGGATGGCCTCCCAGTGGGCAGCGCCGCGCTCGCGGGTGAGCATCAGCAGGCCGAAGGCGATCGTGCCGAAGCTGATCGGGCCGGGCACGAGCGTCGGTTCGATCAACACCAGGAGCGGTGCGGCGATCAGGGCGGCGCCGAACCCGACCGCGCCTTGGACCGTCGTGCCCGCCGCCACCACCAGGATCGCCAGGACGACGTCGATGGGGCTCACCGGCTCAGTCTGTACCGCCGGTGGTGTGCCGAGTCCAGGTGGCGTACAGGTCGGCGTAGGTGCCGCCGGCGGCGACGAGCTCGTCATGGGTGCCGATCTCGCTGACGCCGCCACCTTCGACCACCGCGATCCGGTCGGCACGCTGGGCGGTGGCGAGCCGGTGGGCGATGACGATCGCCGTCCGGCCCTGGCGCACGGCGTCGAGGGCACGCTCGATCGTCGCCTCGCTGCGCAGGTCCAGGTTCGACGTCGCTTCGTCGAGCACCAGCACGCGCGGGCGCGCCAGCAGCGCCCGGGCCAGCGCCAGCAGTTGGCGCTCGCCGCTCGAGAGCGACGCGCCCCGTTCGTGCACCGCGGCATCGAGCCCGTCGGGCAGGCGACCCACGAGCTCGTCCAGGCCGACCGCCGCGCATGCCGCCAGGAGATCGTCGTCGGTGGCGTCGGGCGCGGCGAACGCCAGGTTGTCTCGGATCGTGCCGTGGAAGAGGAACGGTTCCTGCGGCACCACGCCGAGCTGCGAGCGCAGCGACGTCAAGGTCACATGGCGCAGATCGTGCCCGTCGATGCGCACGGTGCCGGCGCCGGGGTCGTAGAAGCGCGTCACGAGCTTGGCGATCGTGGACTTGCCGGCTCCGGTCGGTCCGACGAGGGCGAAGGTCTCGCCGGCGGCGATGTGCAAGGACACGTCGCGCAGCACCGCATCGTGGTCGCCGTAGGCGAAGGTCACGTGCTCGAGGTCGACGGCACCTTCGATCGGCGGCAACGGCCGGGCGTCGGGTGCCTCGGCGACCGACGGTGGCGTGGCCAGCAGGTCGCGCAGCTTGGTCACGGCCGCCTGCCCCTGCTGGTAGGTCGTGTAGAGCTGCACGAGCTGCTGGATCGGGGCGAAGAACGCCGTCAGGTACAGCACGAACGCGGTGAGCTCACCGATCGACAGCGTGCCGGCCTGCACCATCGAGCCGCCGATGAGCAGGATGAGCGCCTGACCGACGATGCCGACGGCCTCGGTCCCCGGGCCGTAGATCGCCGAGATGCGTGCCGTGGTCCGGTTGGCGTCGAGGTGTGCGCCGAGCACGTTGTCGTGCGCCACCACGTTGTGGCGGCGACGGTTGTGCGCCGTGATCACCCGGATGCCCGACAGGCTCTCCGAGAGGTCGGCCAACACGTCGGCGATGCGGTCGCGCACCGTGACGAAGCCGCGGTCCGACGCTCGCCGGAACCACACGGTCATCACGCCCAGGATCGGCACGACGACGGCGATCGTGATCAGCGCCAGCGTCGGGCTCATCGACACGAGGACGACGGTGATGATCGCCAGGGTGCCGAACTGCACCGCCAGGTTGACCAGGCCGTCCTGGAACAGCTGGGTCAGGGCGTCGATGTCGCTCGTCATGCGCGTCATGATCCGGCCGGCCTTCTCGTCCGTGTAGAAGTCCAGGCTCAACCGTTGCAGGTGGGCGAAGACCCGGAGGCGCAGCTCGTAGGTCAGGCGCTCGCCGAGTCGACCGGTGAACCGCACCCGGACGGCCGAGGCGCCCATCGACACCAGCACCGACACCAGGTAGGCGACCCCGACGGCGACCAGGACGGCGACGTCGCCCGGCACGATGCCGTCATCGATGCCGCGCTGGGTCAACAGCGGCCCGGCCTGCTGCGCCAGCGTCTCGACGACGACGAGGACGAGGGCCCCCATCAACGCGGCCCGGTGCGCGCCGAGGAACGACCGGAGGGTGAACGGGGCCCGGTCGGCGTCCGCCATGGCGTGGTGGAACACCACCGCCGGGTCCGGGTGGTCCGGCTCGGTGGTGAGGATGTCGTCGGCTTTGGCGGCGAGCTCCGACGGGATGCCGGCAAAGGGCAGCCCGGACGCGGCGCTGGCCTTGGCGCCGCCGAACCCGCCCATCGGACCGCCGCCCGGCCCTCCCCAACCCATCAGCGCGCCTCCTCGGCGTGGGCGAGCACGGCGGCGTAGCGCGGCTCGGTCGCCATGAGCTCGGCGTGGGTGCCGGTGGCGGCCACCCGCCCGTCGACGAGCAGCACGACCCGCGACGCCAGGGCGATCGTCGACAACCGGTGTGCGATGACGAGGGTGGTGCGGTGCGCCAGCAGCGCGTCGAGGGCCTCGTGGATCTGTGACTCGACGCCGACGTCGATGGCGGAGGTGGCGTCGTCGAGGATGACGAGCGGCGGGTTCACGAGGAGGGTCCGGGCGATGGCGATGCGCTGGCGCTGGCCGCCCGAGAGGGTGTAGCCGCGCTCGCCGACGACCGTGTCGTACCCGTCGGGCAGGGCGGTCACGAAGCCGTGCGCCTGCGCGGCGCGCGCGGCCGCTTCGACGTCGGCGCGCGACGCATCGGGGCGCCCGTAGGCGATGTTGTCGTGCACCGAGGCCGAGAACAGGAAGGGCTCGTCGAGCACTAGACCGACGGCGGCGCGCAACGAGGCCAGCGTGACGTCGCGCACGTCGGTGCCGTCGATGCACACGGTGCCGGACCGCACGTCGTAGAAGCGACCGACGAGCCGCGCCACCGTCGACTTGCCGGACCCCGTGCGACCGACGAGCGCCACGGTCTCACCTGCGGCGACGTCGAGGTCGAGGCCGCGCAGCACGTCGGGGCCGTCGCCGTACCCGAAGTACACGTCGCGCAGCGAGACGCTGCCGCGGGACGCCACCAGATCCGGGGCGCCGGGTCGCTCACGCACGTCGGGAGCCTCGTCGAGGATCTCGAAGATGCGTTCGGCCGACGCCGACGCGCGCTGGGTCAGCATCATGAAGAAGCCGAGGACCCGGAACGGGGTCTGCATCATCAAGATGTAGGCGTTGAACGCCACCAGCACACCGAGCTCGAGCTGCCCGTCGATCACCAACCAGCCGCCGTAGAGCAGCACGACGACCAGGCCGACGCGGGGGAGGTTCTCCATCACCGGCGCGTACCGGGACCGGGTGTCGACCGTCACGAGGTTCGCCCAGCGCAGCCGCTGTGCCGAGCGGGCGAGCTGCTCGAGTTGGCGTTGCTCCTGGGCGAAGGACTTCACGACTCGCACGCCGTGGACGTTCTCGTCGACGATCGTGGCGAGGTCGGCGGCGCGAGCCTGGGTGATCCAGCTCAGCGGGAAGACCTGGTTGCGCAGCCGCACGCCGAGCAGGTACACGAACGGCAGCGGTGCCACGGCGAGCAGCGTCAGGGGCACGTCGATGCGCAGCATGATCACGAACGCCAGGACGAACATCAGGATCGACAGGCCCATCAGCGGCGCGAAGGCCAGCACCATCTGGACCGAGCGGATGTCGCTGTTGGCCCTCGAGATGATCTGGCCCGACTGCACCCGGTCGTAGAAGCTGAACGACAGCGTGGTCAGGTGGCGGTACAGCGTGGCGCGCAGGTCGGTCTCGATGCGCAGCGCCATCAGCGCCAGGCCGTAGCGGTACGCCCCGGCGAACAGGCCACGCGCCACGCCGAGGGCGATGAGGGTGAGGACGAACGGACCGAGCGGCGCGCTGCCGTCGACGAGGGACGAGTCGATGGCGGCGGCCAGCACGGCCGGAGCGGCGACCTGGGCGCCGAGGGCCACCAGCGCCAACGCCAACGAGCCGAGCAGCAGGCCGCGGCGCGCCGCCACCAGAGGCCAGACCCGGCGGAGCCAGCCCTTGGCCGGATCCGGATCGATCCCGGCGCGCGGCGCCGGGTAGCGCGCCTCGACCGCCACCGGTTCGACGCTCGCCGTGTCCGCCATCGCCCCATTTGACCTGATCGGTCGGCCGACGAGCACCTCGGCACTACGCTGCCAGCACCGTCCCGCCGGTCCGCATCCCCAGGGAGGCCCTCGATCGACACCGCGCTCGGCCTGCTGGCCGTCGCCGCCCTGGTGGGCGCCACCGCGGTCTTCGTCGCCGGCGAGTTCGCGTTGGTCGCCGTCGATCGGACGCGCATCGCTCGCGCTGCCGACGAGGGCGACAAGCGCGCCGGCCGGGTGCGGGGCCTGCTGGCGCGCCTGTCGTTCCACCTGTCGGGCGCCCGGCTCGGCATCACGATCACGTCGCTGGTCCTCGGCTTCCTGGCCGAGCCGATCCTCGCCGGGCTGATCGAGCCGCTTCTGGAGCCACTCGTCGGCGGGGCGGCGCACAGCACGTCGGTGGTGGTCGCCCTCGTCGTCGCCACCTTCGGCCTCATGGTCGTCGGTGAGCTGGTCCCGAAGAACGTGGCCATCGCCAAGCCCGACGGCACGTCGAGGTTGCTGGCGCCGATCCTGGCCGTGTACGGCACGGTGTTCGGTCCGGTGATCACCCTGCTCGACCGGGCGGCCAACGCCACGATGCGCCGGCTCGGCATCGAGCCCCGCGAGGAGCTCTCGACGGTCCGCTCGCTCCCAGAGCTGTCGTTGCTCATCGCCGAGTCGGCCGAGCAGGGCACGATCGCGGCGGCGGCGTCGACGCTGTTCTCCCGCTCGGTGCGCTTCACCGGCAAGACCGCGGCCGACGTGCTGGTGCCGCGCGTCGACCTGGACAGCATCGGGCGCGACGACACCGTCGCCGACCTGGTGGCCCTGGCTCGCACGACGGGCCACTCGCGCTTCCCGGTGCGTGGCGCCGACCTCGACGACATCGTCGGGGTTGTGCACGTCAAGGCGGCGCACAGCGTGGCCGCCGCCGCCCGCGCCGCCACACCGGTGCACGAGCTGATGCACGATGTCGTCGCCGTGCCCGAGACGCGGCGCCCCGAAGGGCTCCTGCTCACGATGCGCGAGGCGCGCGAGCACCTGGCCGTGGTCGTCGACGAGCACGGCGGCACGGCGGGCATCGTGACCCTCGAAGATCTGCTCGAAGAGATCGTCGGCGAGATCGACGACGAGTACGACGTGCGCACGCCGGGCGTGGCGCGCCGCAGCGCCGACGGCGGTTGGGTGCTGTCGGGGCTGGTGCACCCCGACGAGGTGACCGAGCTGTGCGGCCTGGTCCTGCCCGACGGCGAGTACGAGACGCTCGCCGGCTTCATCCTGGATCGGCTCGGGCACATCCCCGCGGTGGGCGAGCGGTGCGTCGTCGACGGTTGGATCGCCACGGTCTCGGAGATGGACCGCCATCGCATCGCGTCGGTGGCGCTGCGGATCGATCCCGACGCCATGGAGGGCTCGTGAGCCCGCTGCCGTGGATCGTCACCTTCGTGCTGCTGGCGCTCAACGGGTTCTTCGTCGCGGTCGAGTTCGCGCTGGTCGGTTCGCGCCGCTCCCGGCTGGAGGAGCTGGCGGCTGACGGGTCGAAGCGGTCGCGGCTGGCGGTCGATGCCAGCGAGCGGCTCAACGTCGGCCTGGCCGGCGCCCAGCTCGGCATCACGATGGCGTCGCTCGGTCTCGGCTACGTCTCCGAGCCCGCCGCCGTCGAGCTGCTGCAGGCGATGCTCGGTCCGATCGGTCTCTCCGAAGGGATCGAGCACCTCATCGCCTTCATCATCGGACTGAGCATCATCGTGTTCCTGCATCTCGTGTTCGGCGAGATGGTCCCCAAGGGGATCGCCCTGGCCGACCCGGAACGGTCGCTGCTGCGGCTGGTACAGCCCAACCGGTGGTATCTGGTCCTGTTCGGGCCGGTGGTCCAGCTGTTCAACTGGGTCGCCGGAGGGTTGACCCGGCTGGTGTTCCGCGTCGAGCCGAACGCCACGGCCGACGTGCACACCGCCGACGAGCTGGCGGTCATGCTGGCCGAGTCGCGCGCCGAGGGTCTGATCGAGGACTTCGCCCACGACCTGCTCGCCGGCGTGCTGCACTTCGACGAGAAGACGGCGGCGGAGGTGCTGGTGCCGCCCGACGCCGTCACGGTCGTCACCCGTGGCGCGACGGTGGCGCAGGTGGAGGACGTGGTCGTCGCCTCGGGCCACTCGCGTCTCCTCGTCGTCGGCGAGGGCGGCATCGACGACGTGCTCGGCTTCGTGCACAGCAAGGACCTGCTGACCGCCTCGGGGCTGGCCCCTGGACGTCGCCTGCCCCCGCGCCTGATCCGGCGGATGATCGTCGTCCCGCCCGAACGGTCGCTGGAGGAGGTGCTGCTCACCATGCGGCGGACGCGGGTGCACCTCGCCCTCGTGCGCGACGGCGACGGCCGTACCTGCGGCATCGTCACCCTCGAAGACCTGCTCGAGGAGCTCGTCGGCGACATCCTCGACGAGTCCGACCGCCCGTGACGCCGCCGCGGCGCGGTTAGCGTCACCGCCCGTGGACGACGAGCTGTCGGCAGCGGTCACCGAGGTCGTGCGCGACCTGGTCGGGCGCGGGGAGGTCGTGGTGGACACGCCGTTGGAGGCGGTTCGCCTGGAGCGGCTCTCAGGGGGTGCATCGCGCCAGACCTGGTTCGTCCACCTCGACGGCTCCGACGCTCCGCTGGTGTTGCAGGTGGCCCGGCCGGGTGCGCTCGCCTCGAGCCTGCCGTTCCGCACGGAGGCGGCGCTCGTGCGCGCCGCCGGCGCCGGCGGTGTGCCGGTACCGGCCGTGCTCGGCGCCGACGGCCTCGACGGCGCCGGCCCGCTCGACGGCCGGCCGTGGATGCTGTCGCGCTTCGTCGCCGGCGAGACCATCGCCCGCAAGATCCTGCGCGACGAGCCGTTCGCCGACGCTCGCCGCCACCTGGTCACCGACTGTGGCCGTGCGCTGGCGGCGATCCACGCCGTCGACGTCGGTGGCGTCCCCGGGTTGCGCGCCAGCGATCCGGTGGCCGAGTCGGCGGCGATCCTGGCGGCGATCGACGAGCCGCACCCGGTGCTCGAGCGGGCGCTGCGGTGGCTCGACGCCCACCGGCCGGACCGTGACGTGCCACCCGCCGTCGTGCACGGTGACTTCCGCCTCGGCAACCTGATCGTCGACGGCGACGGCCTGGCGGCGGTGATCGATTGGGAGCTGGCGCACCTGGGCGATCCGGCCGAGGACCTGGGGTGGCTGTGCGTCAAGGCCTGGCGCTTCGGTGGCTCGGGCGAGGTGGCGGGCCTCGGCGCCGCCGCCGACCTGCTCGAGGCGTACGTCTCTGCCGGTGGCGCGCCGATCGACGGCGAGGTCCTGCGCTGGTGGACCGTGGCCGGCACCCTGCGGTGGGGCGCCATCTGCATGGTGCAGTCCCACACCCACCTGAGCGGTGCCAACCGCAGCGTGGAGCTGGCGGCCATCGGCCGGCGGGTGTGCGAGGTGGAACTGGACCTGCTCGAGCTGCTCGGCGTGGCCACGCCCGAGGCCGTGCGCGAGGCGGCCGCTGCGGCGGCGCCGGCCGAGCCCGACGATGCCGACCTGCACGCCCGCCCGACGGCGCGCGAGCTGCTGGCGGCCGTGGGGGAGTGGGTGGCGGGCCCGGTCGCCGACGGTGCCGACGGGCGCGTGCGGTTCCACGCCCGGGTGGTCGAGCGGGTGCTCGCCATGGTCGAGCGCGAGCTGGCGCTGGGTCCGGGTCAACGGCTGCGGCACGCCGAGCGCCTCGCCCGGCTGGGGGTCGGCGACGAGGCGGACCTCGCCCGCGCCATCCGTTCCGGCGATCTGGACGGGTCCGCACGAGGCGCCGAGCTGGATGCCGCGCTCCTGGCCACCACCGTCGATCGCCTGCTGGTGGCGAACCCGTCGTACCTGCAGCTGGACGAGGAGCGTGCCCGATGACCGACGCCACCCCGACGACCGGTCCGGCCGCGGCCTACGCCGGCTTCGAGGGCCGGGTCGGTCGCACCGTCGCCGGCTCGCAGAGCTGGTGGCCCGCGCCGGCCCTGGCGCCCGCCGGCGCTCCCAACGTGGTGGTGGTGCTCGTCGACGACGTCGGCTTCGGCGACCTCGGCTGCTACGGATCGGAGATCGCCACGCCGAACCTCGATCGCCTGGCCGGCGAAGGCCTGCGCTTCAGCGACTACCACGCCACGCCGATGTGCTCGCCGACGCGGGCGTCGTTGCTGACCGGGGTCAACCCGCACCGAGCCGGGGTGGGCCACGTGGCGCACAGCGATCCCGGGTTCCCCGGCTATGCCATGGAGCTCGCCGACGACGTCGCCACGATGGCCGAGACGTTCCGGGCGTCGGGGTGGGCGACGTACATGGTCGGCAAGTGGCACCTGACGAAGGACTCACACTGCTCGGACGCCGGACCGCGCCACTCCTGGCCGTGCCAGCGTGGCTTCGACCGCTTCTACGGCATCCTCGACGGCTTCACCAACCTGCACCAGCCCCACCGGCTCGTCGAGGACAACCACCAGGTCGACGTCGACGCGTTCGACGATGACTACTACTTCACCCACGACATCACCGAGCGCGCCCTCGACATGATCCGTGCCGGACGCGCCTCGGATCCGTCGCAGCCCTTCCTGCTGTACCTGTCGCACGGTGCCGCCCACGCGCCGCTCCACGCCCGATCCGGAACAGCGTCGGCCAGTTTCGCCGACTC
>CAZYKR010000107.1:1034-13181 GCA_964648005.1 uncultured Iamiaceae bacterium | reverse complement strand
GGCGTCGACGTGTGCTTCATGAACCCCGGCACGTCGGAGATGCACTTCGTCGCCGCCCTCGACGACGTGCCCGAGATGCGCGGCGTGCTCGCCCTGTTCGAGGGCGTCGCCACGGGTGCCGCCGACGGGTACGCCCGCATGGCCGACAAGCCCGCCGGCGTGCTGTTGCACCTCGGCCCGGGCCTGGGCAACGGCCTCGCCAACCTCCACAACGCCCGCAAGGGTCAGGTGCCGATCGTCAACATCGTCGGCGACCACGCCACCTACCACAAGCAGTACGACGCCCAGCTCGAGTCCGACATCGAGACCGTGGCCCGCAACGTCAGCTCGTGGATCCGCTGGTCGGCCAAGCCCGACGAGGTCGGCGCCGATGCCGCCGAGGCGGTGGCGGTGGCCATGGGCCCGCCCGGACAGGTGGCCACGCTGATCCTGCCCGCCGACGTGAGCTGGCTCGACGGCGGTGTCGTCGCGTCCCCGGTCGCCCCGGCGGCACGCGCCACCGTCGCCGACGACACGATCCGGGCGGTGGCCGACGTGCTGCGCTCCGGTGAGCCGGCGGCGCTGTTCGTCGGCGGCTCGGTCCTGCGCACCGACGGCCTCGACGCCGCCAGCCGCGTGGCCAACGCGTCGGGCGCCAAGCTGCTGGCCGAGACCTTCCCGGCCCGGCTCGAGCGCGGCGCCGGCATCCCCGGCGTCGACCGGCTCGCCTATCTGGCCGAGTTCGCCCAGGCGCAGATGGACGGGCTGCGCCACATGATCGTCGTCGACGCCAAGGCGCCGGTGTCGTTCTTCGCCTACCCCAACAAGGCCAGCTACCTGGTGCCCGACGGCTGCGAGGTGCACGTGCTCGCCGGCCCGTCCGACGACGGGGTCGCCGCCCTGGCGGCGCTGGCGGAGGAGCTGGGCGCGCCGGCGGACGGCGCTACTCCGGCCGCCGCCTCCCGCCCGGATCGACCCACCGGCGACCTCACCGCCGAGACGGTCTGCGCCGCCCTCGGTGCGCTCCTGCCCGAGGGTGCCATCGTCAGCGACGAGGGCAACACGTCGGGCCTGTGGGCGCCGATGTTCACCGCCGGCGCCCCGGCGCACGACTGGCTCTGCCTCACCGGCGGCGCCATCGGCCAGGGCCTGCCGGTCGCCACCGGAGCCGCCATCGCCTGCCCCGATCGCCCGGTGATCTGCCTCGAGTCCGACGGCAGCTCGCTCTACACGATCCAGTCGCTGTGGACGATGGCTCGTGAGGGGCTCGACGTCACGACCGTGTTGTTGAACAACCGGTCCTACGCCGTGTTGAACATGGAGCTGAACCGGGTCGGTGCCGAGGCGGGCGGTCCGAAGGCCAAGGAGATGCTCGACCTGCACCGGCCCGACATGGACTTCGTGTCGATCGCCACTGGGCTCGGCGTCCCCGCCACGCGCGCCACCACCGCCGAGGAGTTCACGGCGCAGCTCGAGCAGGCCATCGCCACACCCGGGCCGGCGCTGGTCGAGGCCATCGTCCCCGGGATGTGACCGACGGTCAGACGCTGCGGGTGCGGTAGTCGTTGCCCTGCTTGGCGTTGCCGAACCACGACGACATGTCGATGAAGAAGCCGAGCAGCACGATGAACCAGCCGAACCCGGACACGCCGCGGATCGGCTCGTAGGCGAAGGCGTAGAACACCGTCGTGTAGGGCAGCAGCAAGAAGCCGAGGAAGCCCAGAATGAACGACGAGAAGGCCACGCTCAGCCGATCCGAGAAGATCCAGAGCAGGAAGATCACGAAGCGCGGGGCCACCGTGGCCAGCAGTGCCAGGATGCATCCCATGGTTGACTCCTTCCGTTGCGCCCGGCGCCGAGGGGCAACACCCGAGGGGCGGCGATGAGCTCGCCCGACCGTACCAGCGACCGCCGCGGAGACCACCGATGACCACCATCCCCACGCCCGAGCCCGCCGCCCACCCGGCGCTGACCGACCTGGCCGCCAGCTTTGACCGCCGGGTCGAGCGTGTCGGTGACCGCGTGCTCGTCGCCATCGGCTACGGCCTGGCCAACACCGTCGTGATCATCGGTGACGGCGGCCTCGTCGTCGTCGACACCATGGAGGGCGTCCAGGCGGCGTCCGAGGCGCGCGACGCCATCCGCGAGCTCACCGACCTGCCGGTGCGCGGCGTGATCTACACCCACGGACATCCGGACCACGTGTGGGGCACGCGGGCGTGGGTCGCCCCCGAGGACGAGCCGAACGTCGAGATCGTCGCCCACGAGACGGTGCCGTACTACGTCAACGAGTTCGCCAACATCCTCGCCCCCCGCTACACGCTCGGCGCCATGCACATGTACGGGTCGCTGCTGCCCGACGGCCCCGAGGGGTTCGTCGTCAACGGCATCGGGCAGCGCGTGCGCGCCGGGGCCGACCGCGGCTTCATCCCCCCGACGACCACCTTCCGCGACGAGCAGGAGCTGACCATCGCCGGCGTGCGGCTGCAGGTGCAGTTCACCCCGGGCGAGTCCCCGGACGAGATCCTGGTGTGGCTGCCCGACGACGGCATCGTGCTGAGCGCCGACACCGTCTACCGGTCGTTCCCCAACGTGTACACGATCCGCGGCGCCCGTTACCGCGACCCGCGCGACTGGTACTCGAGCGTCGACCGCATCCGAGCGCTCGGCGCCGGACACCTCGTGCCGTGCCACGGAGCGCCGGTGTCGGGTGCCGCCGAGGTCGACGCCGTGCTCACCACGTACCGCGACGGCATCCAGTACGTGTTCGACCAGACCATCCGTGGCATGAACGCCGGCATGACGCCCGACGAGCTCGCCGCCACCGTGCGCCTGCCCGAGCACCTGGCGGCGAGCCCGTGGCTCGCCGAGCTCTACGGCAAGGTCGAGATCTGTGTGCGCAACATCTACGCCGGGCTGTACGGCTGGTTCAGCGGCGACGGCGCCGACCTGCTGCCGCCAGCCCCGGGCGAGGAGGCGGCCGAGGTCGTCGCCTTGGCCGGCGGCCCCGAGGCCGCCGCCGCGTCGCTGCGCGACGCCGTCGCCGACGGACGCATGGCGTGGGCGGCCAAGCTGGCGTCGTGGCTGCTTCGGGCCGAGCCGGCCATCGACGAGGCGCTCGCCGACGAGGTCAAGCGGCTGAAGGCCACGGCGCTGCGATCGATGGCGTACGCCACCATCAACGCCAACGCCCGCAACTGGTGGCTGACCGAGGCCGCGGTGCTCGACGGCACGATCGCCATGGATCTCCCGACGATCGCCGGCTTCGTCGCCCGGTCCAACGCCGCCGAGCTGTTGCACGGCGTGCCCGAGCGCGACACGGTCGAGGCGCTGAGCCTGCGCCTCGATCCCGAGCGCAGCGCCGACACCAGCGTGCGGGTCGGGTTGGCCCTGGTCGACGCCACGCCGTGCACGCTGGCGATCCGACGCGGCGTGTGCGCCATCGAAGACGGCGTCGACTGCTGCGACCTCACCGTGACGTTGCGGCGGGACGACCTGATCGCCCTCGTCACCGGGGCGCTGTCGTGGACCGACGCGCTGGCGATGGACGAAGTGGCGCTGGTCGGCGACCGCGACCGGCTGCTGGCCACCGTGGCGTTGTTCGACGGCTGGGAAGCACCCGAGGGGTGAGCGCGCCGACCGGGCTCGACGCCGTGGTCGTCGGCGCCGGCGACCGGGGCTACGACGCCTACGCCACCTGGTACCTCGACCATCCCGACCGGGGCCGGGTCGTGGCCGTCGCCGACCCCGACCCGGGTCGGCGTGCCCGGTTCGCCGAGCGCTACAACCTGCCGGCCAACCGCTGCTTCGCCTCGGACGCCGAGCTGTTCGACCAGCCGCAGCTGGCGCCGTTGGCGCTGGTGATGATCGGCGACACCTACCACGTCACACCGTCCGTGCGGGCGCTCGAAGCCGGCTACGACGTGCTGCTCGAGAAGCCCGTGGCGCTCGACGTCGAGGGCTGCGGCGCGCTGATCGACGCCGCCGAGCGCACCGGCAACGTCATCGCCGTGTGCCACGTCTACCGCTTCGCCCACGTCTTCGCCGCGCTGCACGAGGTGGTGCGCTCGGGCGTGCTGGGCGAGATCGTCAGCATCCAGCTGTCCGAGAACGTGGCCTTCTGGCACTACGCCCACAGCTACGTGCGGGGCCACACGCGCTCGTCGGCCGTGCCGTGGCTGCTGCAGAAGTCCTGCCACGACCTCGACCTGCTGTGCTGGCTGGCCGGGGCCCTACCCGAACGGGTCACGTCGTTGATCCGCCCGACCGAGCTGTGTTCCGCCAACGCCCCTGCGGGCGCACCCGACCACTGCAGCGAGGGCTGCCCCCACGCCGAGACGTGCCCGTACGACGCTGTGGCGATCTACCAGGATCTGCGGCCGCTGCTCGGCGACCTGGCGTTGCACCGTCGGCCCTACGGCGTCGGACCAGCGGCCGGTGCGCTGCGGCGGACGCGCACGTCGCTGCGCAAGGTGCCGGTGCGCGGCCTGCAGGCCCGCCTCGACTGGTGGCGCTGGCCCGTCTCGGCCGTCACCGATGACCACACGCCTGCGGGTCTCGCCGAGGCGCTCGCCACCACCCGCTGGGGACGCTGCGCCTGGAAGGTCGGCGACAACGACCAGCCGTCGGCCCAGACGGTCGACGTGGCGTTCGCCAACGGCGTGCTGGCATCGTTCACGCTGCAGTCCACGTCGTACCGGTCGATGCGGGAGTTCCGCATCGACGGCACCAAGGGCTCGGCGTTCGGCATGCTCGGTGCGCTCGAAGGTGAGCTGCACCACGCCGACCACGTCACGGGCAAGGTGCGCCGCATCCCGATCCCGACGGCGACCGACGGCCACGGCGGCGGCGAACGGCCCCTGTTCGAGGATGTGCTCCACGCGCTGCGCACCGGGGCGCCGCCGCGCACGTCGATCCGGGCGGCGGTGCCGAGCCACGTGCTCGCCTACGCCGCCATGGAGGCGGCGGCGACGGGTACCACCGTCGATGTCGGTACCTTTGCCGGCGACGTGTGGGCGGCGCTCAGCGACCCGGCTGGGGGAACTGGACGCGCATAGCGAGGTCCCACCCGGCGTCGGGCAACAGCACCTTGGTGGCGTGCAGCGCCTTGGCGCCGGCGGTGACGACGTACCGGGCCCGCGGTCGATCGCTGGTGGCCGCCCGCTCGATCACCTTCGCGACGGCGTCGGGGCCGACGGCCAGGGCGCCCATCGGCCCCTCGTACGAGTCGGCGACCGCCTTGGCGACGCCCTCGACGAAGCTGGCGTACGGGCTGTCGTCGGGCACCTGGGTGTCGAGGTGCCCGGTGGCGGTGTCGCCGAAGGCCGTCTTGATCAGTCCGGGCTCGACGAGCACGACCTTCACGCCGAAGGGCCGCACCTCGAAGCGCAGCGCGTCGGAGATGGCCTCCACGGCGTACTTGGTGCCGTGGTAGAAGCCCATGCCCGGGAAGGTGAGCTTGCCGCCCATCGACGAGATGTTGATGATGCGCCCCCAGCCCTGCGCCCGCATCTGGGGCAGGACGAGCTGGCACATGCGGACCAGACCGAACACGTTGGTGTCGAACTGGCGGCGCACCTCGTCCATCGGCACCGCCTCGATCGGCCCCGTCAGGCTGAAGCCGGCGTTGTTGACGAGCACGCCGACGGCGCCCTCGTCGGCTTCGACCTGCTCGACGGCGGTGACCATCGACGCTTCGTCGTTCACGTCGAGGGCGAGGGTGCGGCACCCCAGCGCCTCGAGGTCGGCCAGCGTCTCGGGCTTGCGGGCGGTGGCATACGTCGTCCACCCGGCGCGCACGAAGCGCTCGGCGGTGGCGCGGCCGATGCCGGTGGAGCAGCCGGTGATGAGCACGGTCTTGGAGGTCGAGACGGTCATGGCATGTCCTTCGGGTCGAGTGTCGTGCGGTTGCGGACCATGTCCCAGACGGCGTCGGCCGCCTGGTCGTAGGCGGTGGTGTCGACGAGGTCGCCGTAGAGGCGATGGGCCCGGAACAGCCCAGCGAGTGCGCCGTAGACGAGGGCGATCAGCACCGCCGGTGTCTGGTCGTCCCGCAGAGCGCCGACCTGCTGGCCGGCCTCCACGAACGCCAGCGCCGCAGCATCGATGGCAAGGGCCTCGCCGTGGCTGTCGTCGTCGAGGTAGGGCTCGTGGTGGTGCAGCTCCAGGAACTCGAACGCCTGGGGCTCGTCGCGCACGAACCCGGTGAGCGCCGACCACCAGTGGTCGAACACGGCCCGGGCGTCGTCACCCGGGTCGAGGCGCAGGCCGTCGTCCACGAGGCGGCGACGCAGCTCGCCCTTCCAGGTGCGGTACAGCTCGTTGAGCAGCGCCTCCTTCGACGGGAAGTACCGGTAGATCGTCCCGGTGGCGACCCCGGCGCGCTCGGCGATCGACGGCACGTTGCACCCGGCGAAGGTCCGCTCGCAGAACACGGCGAGCGCGGCGTCCAGGATCTTCTGGCGCTTGGGATCTTCGGTGCTGGTCCCCGCCTCGGCCATGAATGAACATTCATTCATTGTCGGAAGAAGGTCAAGGTGACATGGGGCACGGCCGTCACGACGGCGCCTCGACCGTCAGTACTCGATGCCCTTGCGGGCGGGGATCCCGGCATCCATGGCGTGCTTCACCGGGCGCATCTCGGTGACCGTGTCGGCCACGGCGATCAGCTCGTCGGGGGCGCCCCGCCCGGTGATGACGACGTGCGTGTGCGGCGCCCGGTCGACGACGGCGGTGACGAACTCGTCGACCGGCACCCAGCCGAGGGTCATGACGTAGGTCGCCTCGTCGAGGATGAGCAGATCCCAGTCGCCGCTCGCCAACATCGTTCGGGCCTGGTCGAAGGCGGCGCGGCCCAGCTCGGCGGTGCGGTCGAGGTCGTCGGACTCCCAGGTGAAGCCGTCGCCGAGGGTGTGCCAGGTGATGCCGAGGTGCTCGGCGAGCTTGCGCTCCCCCGTCACCCACTCGGGCGCCTTGAGGAACTGCACGACGGCGACGCGCCAGCCCCGGGCCCACCCGCGGGCCATGACGCCGAACGCCGCCGACGACTTCCCCTTCCCGGCTCCGGTGTTCACGAGCACGAGCGACTCCGGGCTGGCCATGGGGTGGAAGCTACCGCTCGGCGTCGGCGTCGGCGCCGCCGCGCCGGCGTGGGAGCATGCCGGGATGCACAACCTCGGAACCGGTCCCGCCGGCACCGCCGCCGACGCCATCGCACCGCTGTCGGCTGCGGCGATGGACGCCGCAGGCGCCCGGCAGGCCACGTTGACGAAGCCGCCCGGCGCGCTCGGGCGGCTCGAGGCATTGAGCGTCCAACTGGCAGGTATCGCCGGCACCGTCCCGCCGCCGCTCCCCTCTCCTGTGGCCGTCGCCGTGTTCGCCGGTGACCACGGGGTGCACGCCGAGGGGGTGTCGCCCTGGCCGCAGGAGGTCACCGCACAGATGGTGGCCAACTTCTGCGGTGGCGGCGCCGCCATCAACGTGCTGGCGCGCCAGGCCGGGGCCAACGTGGTCGTCGTCGACGTCGGCGTGGCGACGCCGGTCGTGGCGCACCCGGCGCTGCTCGACCGACGCGTATGCAGCGGCACCGCCAACCTGGCCACCGGCGCGGCGATGACCCTCGACGAAGCGCGCGCCGCGCTCGACGTGGGCGCCACGGTGGCCGCCGACCTCGTCGCCGACGGCGCCCGGTGCCTGGTCGCCGGGGACATGGGCATCGCCAACACGACGCCCGCCGCCGCGCTCGTGGCGGCCTGCACGCATCGGCGCGCCGACGAGGTGACCGGTCGCGGCACCGGCATCGACGATGCCACGCTCGACCACAAGACCGCCATCGTCGAGGCGGCGGTCGACCGGTGCTCGGGCGTGTCGCCCCTCGAGGTCCTCGCCGAGGTCGGCGGGCTCGAGATCGCCGCCATCGCCGGCTTCGTGATCGGCGGCGCTGCGGCGCGGGTGCCGGTGGTGGCGGACGGCCTGATCACCGCCGCCGCGCTCTGCGTCGTCGACGGGTTGGTGCCTGCCGCGCTCCCCTACGTCGTGGCCGGGCACCGTTCGGTCGAGCCGGGGGCGTCCGCTGCGCTGGCGCACCTCGGCCTCGACCCGCTGCTCGACCTCGATCTGCGCCTCGGCGAGGGCACCGGCGCCTGCCTGGCCCTACCGCTCGTGGAGGCGGCGGCGCGCATCCTCGGCGAGATGGCCACCTTCGCCGACCTCGGCATCGATGCCTGACCCTCACGCCAACCGTTCAGGCGTTGTGCGAGGCGGTCCAGGTGAGGAGGCGGTCGGCGTCCCAGGTGGTCACGATGCGATCGGGGTCGATGGCGTGGGCGGCGGCCTTGTCGCAGCCGTAGGCCTGCCACTCCAGCTGGCCGGGCGCGTGGGCGTCGGTGTCGATGGACACCTTGCAGTCCCAGTCCAGTGCCAGCGCCAGCAGGTCGTCGGGTGGGTCCTGGCGTTCGGGCCGGCAGTTGATCTCCACCGCCACGTCGAACTTCGCACAGGCGGCGAAGATCAGCTCGGCGTCGAAGTCCGACGGCGGGCGCTTCGGCTCGGCATCCGACGTCGGCTGCTCACCGCTCGACGACAGCTTGCGGCCCGTGCAGTGCCCGAGGATGTCGACGTTGGGGTCGGCGATCGCCCGCACCATGCGATGCGTCATCGCCGTGCGGTCCATGCGCAGCTTCGAGTGCACGCTGGCGACGACGACGTCGAGGCGGGCCAGCATCTCAGGGGTCATGTCGAGCGTGCCGTCCTCGAGGATGTCGACCTCCATGCCCGTGAGGATGCGAAACGGCGCCAGCTCGGCGTTGAGGGCGTCGATCACGTCGAGCTGCTCAGTGAGGCGCTCGGCGTTGAGACCGTGCGCCACCGTCAGGCGACCCGAGTGGTCGGTCAGGACCATCCAGCGGTGCCCGAGACCCATCGCCGCCAGGGCCATGTCACGTATCGGCGCTCCGCCGTCGGACCAGTCCGAGTGCAGGTGGCAGTCGCCAGCCAGGGCCGCCCGGTACGGGGCGCCGGCCTCACTCAACGGCACCGCCGTCGACGCTTCGAGGTCGCGCACTCGGTCAGGCACCTCCCCCGCCAGCGCTTGGGCGATCACCGCCGCCGTCGACGCGCCGATGCCGGGCAGGTCCGTGAGCTTGCCGGCCGACGCCATCGCCGCCAGCTCGTCGGGCCCCCGCAGCCGCTCGACCTCGTCGACGACGTCGCGGGCCCGGCGGAACGCCTTGATCTTCTGTCCGGGTGCCAGCGACCGGTCCATCAGGTACACGACCCGTGTCAGGGCGTCACGCGGCGCCATCGGCGCCTCCGCCGGCCGGGCCCACGCCGGCACGGTCACGGTCATCGCCGCCCCCTCACGCCACCGCCTCGTAGGCGTCGAGGTCCGGCGTGCGGGTCCGGGCCCAGTACTGGATCGTGTAATGCGGCCAGTTGTTGGTGACCTTGCCGCTGTCGGTCTTGTACCAGGAGCTGCACTGGTCCGACGCCCACACCAGCCGCTTGACGCTCGCCTGGATCTCGGCGTTGTAGGACGCCTGCACCTCGGGTCGCACGTCGAGGGCGGCGACGCCGTCGGCCACCATCCGGTGCAGCAGCGCCATGACGTAGTGCACCTGGCATTCGAGCATGAAGATGATCGAGTTGTGGCCGAGGTTGGTGTTCGGCCCGTACAGCACGAACAGGTTGGGGAAGCCCGACACGGTGATGCCCTCGTAGGCCTCGGCGCCGTCACGCCACACGTCGTGGAGGTCGACGCCGCCCCGGCCGCGCACCTCGAGCGGCGCCAGGAACTCGGTGCTGCGGAAGCCGGTGCCGTAGATGATCGTGTCGACCTCTCGACGGCGCCCGTCGGCGGTGACCACGGCATCGGACTCGATGCGATCGATGCGGTCGGTCACGACCTCGACGTTGGGTTGGGTGAGCGCCTGGTAGAAGTCGTCGGAGATCAAGATGCGCTTGCAGCCGACCGGGTAGTCGGGCGTGAGCTTGGCCCGTAGTTCGGGATCGGCGACCTCGGAGCGGAGGTAGTCCTTGGTGATCTTGGCGGCGATCGGACCGGCCTTGGACCCCTCCTGGAGAGCGAAGAACCGCGTCTCGAACGTCCAGTAGATGAAGCTGCGGTACAGCTTCTGCCAGCCGGGGACGGTGGCGAAGCGCCGGCGCTCGGCATCGGTGAAGGCCCGGTCGTTGCGCGGCATGATCCAGTTCGGCGACCGCTGGAACACGACGAGCGCGGCGGCCTGGCGCTGCACCTCGGGGATGAACTGCACCGCGGAGGCCCCCGAGCCGATGACGGCGACCCGCTCGCCGGTCAGGTCGTGGTCGTGGTCCCACCGCGCCGAGTGGAACGACGTCCCGGCGAAGGTGTCGCTCCCGGCGATGTCGGGGAACGCCGGGCGGTTGAGCTGGCCGAGTCCGGAGATGACGACATCGGCGACGGTCGTCGTGCCGTCGGCGAACGTGAGGGTCCACGTGCGGTCGTCGTCGGACCAGTCGAGACGGGTGACCGTGGTGTTGCAGCGCAGGTGCCGCCGCAGGCCGAAGCGGTCGGTGATGCGCTCGATGTAGTCGAGGATCTCCGGTTGGCGGGCGAACTTGCGGGTCCAGTTGCGCTCGGAGGCGAACGAGAACGAGTACAGGTGCGACGGCACGTCGCAACCGGCGCCGGGGTAGCTGTTGTCGCGCCACGTGCCGCCGACGCCGTCGGACTTCTCATAGATCGTGAACTCCGTCAGCCCCGCCTGCTGGAGTCGGATCGCCGCACACAGCCCACCGAAGCCGGCACCGAGGATGGCCACCCGCGGCAGGCGCGCCCCGCGCGGGAACCGGCGGTTGGGCAACAGGCTGGCGTCGAGGCGCATGACGTTGGTTCTAGCGCTTCTCGAAGGTGATGCCCGACGCCTCGACATCCCAGGTGGTGGCCGTGACGCCCTCGTCGCGCAGCTCGCGCTTGAGGACCCGGCCGACGGGGCTGCGGGGCAGGTCGTCGCGGAACTCGATGTAGCGCGGCAGGGCGAAGTACGGCAACTGGTCGATGCAGTACCGGAACAGATCCTCCTCGGTGACCGCGACATCGGGCTTGCGCACCGCCGTCACCTTGAGGTCGTCCTCGGTCACCTCCGACGGCACGGCGTGGACCGCCACGTCGGCGAGGGTGCCGTGCCCGAGCAGGATCTTCTCGACCTCGAAGCTCGAGATGTTCTCGCCGCGCCGGCGCAGGTAGTCGGCCTTGCGGTCGACGAAGAACAGGTAGCCGTCGTCGTCGATACGCCCGATGTCGCCGGTATGGAACCACCAGTTGCGGCTGGCCTCGACGGTGGCGTCGTCCCGGCCCCAGTACCCCTCGAACATCGTGTGCGGGCGCTTCGGGCGGATCACGATCTCGCCGTCGGTGTTGCGGGGCTGCTCCACGTCGTCGTCGTCGAAGATGCGCACGTCGAAGTACTCGGTGTTGATGACGCCGGCGGCGCCGGGCTTGTTCTCGACCCCCATCGGCTGCCACGACACCAACGAGGCTTCGGTGAGGCCGTAGCCGCCCGAGAACGTCGTGATGCCGAATCGCTCGCGCAGGCGGGCGTCGATCTCGGGTGGGATCGGCGCCGCGGCCAGCAGCCGCAGCGATGCGTTGGCCCGCTCGTCGCCCGACCCCGGCATGTCGGGGTTCTGGTCGGCCGCAGACAGCAGGTACGCCATCGAGCCGAGCAGCGACACGATGGTGGCGCCGGTCCGGTTCATCTCCGGCCAGAACTGGCTCACCGAGAACTTGCGGTAGATGGCCGATCGGCCGCCGGCCAGCAGCGTGCCGACCATCGCCACCGACACAGCGTTGAAGTGGAACAACGGCAGCGGCGTCCACACGACGTCGTCGGCCGTGCGACGCCAGCAGATGTTGATCTGGGTGGCGATCGACTCGTGGTAGTTGTGGCTGAGCATGCAGCCCTTCGACGGGCCCGTCGTTCCGCCGGTGTAGATGAACGTGCCCAGGTCCGATGGCCGCACCCGCACCTCGGGCCGGTCCGTGTCGGCGCCGAGCAGATCGTCCCAGCGGTGCAGGGTCACGCCGTCGATGCGCTCGGGACCGCCGTCGCCAACCACGACCACGTGGGCCAAGTCCGGCAGCGACGGCGCCACCTGCTCCAGCCGATCGAGCAGATCGGCTTGGACGAC
>CAZYKR010000107.1:0-1024 GCA_964648005.1 uncultured Iamiaceae bacterium | reverse complement strand
TGGACGACCATGACGGTGGCGCCGCTGTCAGCGAGTTGGTGGCGCAGGTACTCGCCCTTGTAGGCGGTGTTGATGGGCACGGCGATGCCGTTGGCCTTGATGGCGCCCCACCAGAACAGCGCCGCCGGGGCGTCGTTCTCGAGCAGCGATGCCACCCGGGCGCCCGTACCGACGCCCAGCCCGGCGAGGCCGTTGGCGATGGCGTTGCCCGTCCGTTCGATCTCGGCGGCGGTGAAGGTCGACCCCATCACGTCGAGGTAGGGCCCATCGGCGTCGGAAGCCAAGCGTCGGTCCAGCAGGTCGGTCACCGTCGACTGCGTGTCGGATCGCCACACGGTGTCGCTCATCGCCATCTCCCCCTCGGTCGGCTCGGCGATTCCGCCACCCGCCGTTTGGATACAGTATGTGATCTGTGCCGCGGCCCCCCAAGGCCGCACGCGAGATCGGATGATCATGCCCGACCCGACTGCTGTGAACCCGCCGGCGAACACCAAGGTCTACATCCACGAGTTCATCGACATCATCGGCCACAACCGGTCGCGCTACATGCACCACATGACTGCCAACTGGTCGCCCACGGCGCAGGAGCAGCGCAACCAGCTGTGCTACGGCGTGTGGGGCGTGCTCGGCTCGACCGGACCGTGGCCCCAGGTGGTCAACATCTGGGAGGAGGACGGCTGGGACGGGCTGGCCGCTTCGTTCGAGCTCGAGACGGCGAGCCCGACCATGCAGGACCCGTCGTTGGCCAAGTGGTGGGCGGCGGCCGCCGACATGCGTCGCGGCGGGTACGACCGCATCCTCGTGCCGGCGCCGTGGACCCGCACGATCGACCAGCTCTGCGCCGAGCAGGTGCGCGGCGCCTGCTACGCCCACGAGATCGTCGGCGTCGAACCGGGTCGCAACCTCGAGTACCTCGACCTGGTGCGCGACGACGGCATCCGCACACACGCCGAGTTCGGGTGGGAGCTCGCCGGCGCCTGGCAGACGGCGCTCGGCAACGACGACGAGGTCGTGTTGCTGTGGG
>CAZYKR010000106.1:0-13282 GCA_964648005.1 uncultured Iamiaceae bacterium | reverse complement strand
GCGCACGTCGCTCGGCAGACCGTCGATCGGTGCCCGGCCCCGCACGGTCCGCCAATACGCCTGCAGCTCGCGCGGTGCCACCTCCTCGTACCAGCTCGGCCGCTGCCCGGCGCCCTCGTCGCGCAGCAGATCGTCGACCAGGGTGGCGGGTGCCGTGTTGAGCACGCACGTCGAGTCGTACTTGGCCTGGATGAACCACACGCCGTCGACGGTCAGGTCACGAGGGATGTCGGACATCCAGGTGTTCTGGCCGCCACCCGACCACACGACCTGGGCTGGCGAACGGCCCTGGAGCACGTGCTGGCGGAAGGTGCGGCCGTTGTCGAGCGCGGCGAGCAGCAAGGCGCGGTCACGGCTGGCAGGCCGGGTGGCCTCGAGCACGACGGGCTGCCAGACCGCGGCGGGGATGCCGGGGATGTCGATCTGCTCGACGCTGTCGGGCCAGGGCGCGGCCGGTTCCCACAGCAGGCCGGCGGCGGTGCCGAGCTCGGTGAGCCGGGTCTTGGAGCTGGCCACGCCGGTGGAGACCGTCCTCAGCTGCGCCGCGACGGGTACAGCGTGCCGACCGGGGCGTCGACGCCGCCAGCGGCGTAGGCGCGCAACCGGTCGAACCCGTCGGTGGTGAGCAGCTCGACGGCGTCGAAGACGACACCGTCGTGGCGCGCCGCCACCAGGGCGCGAGCCTGCGGGCTGGAACGCTGCGGGAGGTCGGTGGTCAACACCAGCAGGCGAGCGGGCTCGTCCAGCGCGGCGCGCAGCGCCGCCGCCTTGCCGAGCGTGCGCCACAGGTTGTCGCTGCGCCGCAACCCGGCGCCATCGGTGCCCCGGCTGATGGTGCCGACGAGCTCGATGTGCCACAGCGCGCCTGCGCCGTCGCGCGCCGTGTAGGCGAGGTCGACCCCGGCGACCGGGCGTTTGAGCGGGGTGACCTCGACGAAACCGGCCTCGACCAATGCCACCTCGGCCACCTCTTTGGCCATGCGACCGTCTTGCACGGCGGCGCGCAGCTCGACCGGGAGGGCCCCGTCGGCGTCGGCCAGCGCGGCGCGCGCCGCATCGACCCGCTCGCGCGCCACGGCGAGGTACGCCTCGTCGGTGTCGAAACCGATGAAGTGCCGGCCGGTGGAGACGGCGGCGACCGCCGTGGTGCCCGAGCCCATGAAGGGGTCGAGCACGACGTCGCCGGCGTAGGTGTAGAGCTCGATGAGTCGCTGCGGCAGCTCGACGGGATACGGCGCCGGGTGCCCGACGCGCGTGGCGGACTCGGTCGGCATGTCCCACACGTCGGTCGTCCACGACATGAACGCATCCTTGGGGACGGTGTCGACGTGGGGGAGGCCACGGGTGGCCCGCACGGCCTTGGGCAGCGCTCGGTCGAAGCGGCCCTTGGAGGCGACGATGACGCGCTCGGTGAGGTCGCGCAGCACCGGGTTGGACGCCGACTGGAACGACCCCCAGGCACAGGAGCCGGAGCTGCCCTCGGCCTTGCGCCAGATGATCTCACCGCGCAGCAGCAGGCCGAGGCGATCTTGGAGGATGTGCACGATGTCGGCAGCGAGCGAGCGGTAGGGCTTGCGGCCGAGGTTGGCCACGTTGACGGCGATGCGCCCGCCGGGCTCGAGCCGCTCGACGCAGGCGGCGAACACGTCGTGGAGCATGTCGAGGTACTCGACGTAGGAGCCGGGGATGTGGCCCTGGCCGAGGGCCTCCTCGTACTCCTTGCCGGCGAAGTACGGCGGCGAGGTGACCACGAGCGCCACCGAGTTCGGCTCGATGCGTGGCAGGCATGCCGCCATGCGCCGGGCGTCGAGGGCGTAGAGCCGGTCGAGCGACTCGGGAGCGGGCGGGTGCACGTCGGCGTCGTTGGAGATGACGGGGGCGCCGAAGCGGGCGTAGAAGTCGCTGGCGTCGTGGTTCTCGCGCTTGCCGACACCGAACGCGGACGTGGCGGTGGCCCGACGGCTGGGTGCCCGTTCGCTCACACGCCTGCTCCTCGCGCCGGTGCCGGACGGTCCGGCGGTGGTCGGCGCCATGCTACGGGTCGGGGCCGAGACGGCGCGAGATGGGGTCGGAGCGGTGGTGCGAGCCGATGCGGGAGCCATGCGGGCGAAGCTACGCCGGGGGTATGACAAGGTCGGGCGTGGCCCGTGGGTGGCGCGGGGACGTCCCTACAGGCGCATGGCGGCCAGCGAGGCCACCTCGGAGCGCTCGCACGTCTGCAGCCGGACATGGCCGAAGCACGCCTCGCCGCCGAAGGCGTCGACGAGCACCGAGACGGCGTTGTTGTGCTCGGACAGGTACGGGGCGTCGATCTGGCTGGTGTCACCGGTGAAGACGACCTTCGTGCCCTCGGCCACGCGGGTGAGGATGGTCTTGAGCGTGGTGGGCTCGAGGTTCTGGGCTTCGTCCACGATGACGAACGTGCCGTGCAACGAGCGGCCCCGGAGGTAGGTCACGGCCTCCAGGGAGAGCTTGTCGCGCTCGGTCATCTCGTCGAGCACGACACGGGCATCGGCGTGGCTGCGCGACTCGGTGAGCGCCACCAACGCATCGTGCACCGCCGTCATCCACGGGTCGAGCTTCTCCTCGAGCCCGCCGGGCAGGAACCCGAGCTCGGCCTTGCCGACGGGCACGACCGGCCGGTAGATCGCCAGCTTGTCGAAGGCGCGGCTCTCCATGACCTGCTCGAGCCCGGCGGCCAGGGCCAGGATCGTCTTGCCGGTGCCGGCCATGCCGTCGAGCGCCACGACGCGCACGTCGGGGTCGAGCAACAGGTCCAGGGCGAACGACTGCTCCTTGGACCGGGGGCGCAGGCCCCACGCCTCGAGGTGACCGCGCAGGGGCACCAGGCGGTCACCGGTGCGACGGGCGAGCACCGACTGGCTCCCGGCGCGCAGGGCGCCGAACCCGTTGGGGCCGACGGCGGCGTCGACGGTGGTGCCGAACGAACCCAGCTCGGCCAGCTCGACGCCCGCCGGCGAGGCGTAGAGGAGATCGACGACGTCCGCCGACACCTCGACCGGCGCCCAGCCGCGCCGGCGCTGCTCGTCGTCGGAGGCGGCGCGGCGCCGCACGTGCTCGGCGGCGCCGAGGCCGACCTGGGCCGCCTTGATGCGCAACGCGGCGTCGTTGGACACGACCGTCGTCGGCACCGAGCGGGCCTGGCCGAGCGCAGCGGCGAGGATGCGGTTGTCGGGCAGGGCCGGGTCGAGGCCCTTGGCGGCGACCTCGTCGAGCATCAGGCCGTTGGTCTCGATGCGGATCGTGCCGCCACCGGGCAGACGGACCGGCTCGCGGATGTCGCCACCGTTGGCGACGCGCAGGTCCTCGAGGGTGCGGATCACCTCGCGCGCCGAGCGCCCGACGTCGTCGACCCGGCTCTTGTGCTGGTCGAGCTCCTCGATCACGACGAGCGGGATCACGGCGTCGGCGTGGGCGAAGGCGTAGACCGCCTCCGGATCGGCGATGAGCACCGACGTGTCGAGCACCACGCACGTGGCCGCCGCGCCGGCGACCTCCGTGGGGCGGTCGTCGTCGAGGGCGGTCGCGGCGAGGAGGTCGGTCACGGGGCTCCCTTCGGGCCGTGCGAGCACTGGCGGCGATTCAACCTCGCCCCGCCCTGCGGGTGGGGGATGGTCGGTGCTTGCTACGGTTGCCCCTCGTCCCGATCGACGGCATGGAGTGGATAGATGCGACGAGCCCTGGTGGTCCTCGGAGTGGTGGGAGCCCTGGCGGGCAGCGCCTGTAGCAAGTCGCGGCTCGCCGAGGGCGACGCGGCGACGCCCACCACGCCGCCGATCCTCGGCAGCGCCAGCACCGTGGCGCCGGCCTCGACGGCGTCAACGGCGCCCAAGCCGGCGGTGTGCAAGGACTCCGACACCTGGGGCCTGGCCATCATCAAGGCCACCGATCCGGCGTCCGCCGCCGGGTTGACCCCGGCGCAGCTGACGGCGAACCTCGACGCCGCCGCGGCCACGTTCAAGGCGGCGAACCCGGAGTTCGCGGCGCAGATCGACACCCGGACCGAGATCGCCAAGCGCAAGCTCGCCGGCACGGCCACCGAGGCCGACAACGAGTCGGACAAGACGGCGTCCGAGGAGCTCAACACCTGGTTCGTCGCCACCTGCTCGTGACGGCGACGCCGCCCGGACGGCGGCGCGCCCTCAGCGGGGGTTGAGCTCGAACAGCACCCGGGTGCCCGACGGCAGCGTGACCTGCCGCTCGACGGCGAAGCGGTCCTCGATCTGCTTGGTGATGGTCGCCAGGTTGTAGTCGTCGTGCACGCCCTCGCGCTTGTTGCGCAGCAGGCGCTTGACCATCGGGTCGTCCTCGGTGGGGAACTCCAACACGACGCTCGTGCCGAGGTCGACCAGCAGGTCCAAGAACTCGGCCGTCGGCACGTTGGCGGTGATGGCGATGTGGTGGATGACCGCCAGGGCCAGGACGAGGTCGGGCTGGAAGCGCTCGAGGAACGGGGCGCGCTCGCGGCCGCGCCACCCGAGGCCGGGCGAGGGCTGGGAGATGTCCTGCACCAGCGGGATGATGTTGCCCGGGCCGTCCTGGCGGAGCGAGCGGTACAGCACGTCGACGACGAGGTGATCGCCGTCGAAGGCCACGACGTGGTCGGCGTCGCCGGCGACGAGACGCGAGAAGTGCCCGTCGTTGCAGCCGATGTCCCACACGAGGCGGCGGTGCTTGCGCCCGGCCGTCTCCTTGACGAACTCGGCCTTCTGGGCGAGGTCCTTGTCGGTGTAGTGGGCGCGGTCGCTGTAGTCGGACCAGGTCGACTCGGACTGCTTCCACTGCAGGCTGGCGATGAGCTTGTGCAGGTTCTTGACGTTGGCCTCGATCAGCTCCTTCTTGAAGCCGCTCTCCTTGAGCGAGGACTTCACGTCGTCGTCGGAGTCGGCGAAGGAGCGCTGCATCCGGGCGTGCAGGGCCACGTGCACGAGCATGCCCTTGCGCCAGATGCGCAGCGGCCCGAGGACGCGGTTGGCGACGTCGGGGGTGATGCCGTTGATGTCGGCGCGCAAGAAGCTCTGGAACGGCAGGTCGGCGTAGGCCTGGAACAGGAGCGGGAACAAGAAGAGCTGGCAGAACTGCAGGTAGCCGTACCACGGGTCACCGTCGCGGTAGCGCTCGAAGCTGCCGACGTCGACGAAGATCGGCGAGGAGCCGTCGAACTGGACGTTGAACGCCGTGGCGTCCTTGCAGGCGAGGTTCTCGGCGAGTGCCTCGCCCTGGAGGTCGAGCTGGAGTAGCGCCGCGTCCTGGAGCATCGAGAAGGTCCACTCGTAGGGGTAGGACCACAGGGGCAGGCGCGGATGCTCGACGAGGGCCTCCCACTCGCCGGTGACGCCGAGCTCGTCGGGCGCCCCCTCGAGCAGCGTCGTCTCGATCAGCCGGTGGGCCGCCACCTCCTTGGCGAAGAAGCGGCTGTCCATCGCCGCACGCAGGTCGGCGGCGGCGTCGGCGCTGAGCGCCCGCAGCACCCGGTCCTCGGAGAGGAAGACGCGGCTCATCGGATCGCGGAAGGATCCGGCGTCAGCGGTGGGTGCGGTCATGGTGCTCCTCGATCGGGGCCCGGCGCGGCATCTGTCCCTCTCGACGGGTGATGCCGCGGCAGCGGATGGTGCGGGCTACTGTGTTCGCCACTGTCTCGGGGGACGAGGCACACACAATTGCCATGGGGTTGCCAATGTTTGCATACCTGGATGCGGGTAGCGGGAGCATGATCCTCGGCGCCGTCGCGGCCGGTGCCGCCGGTGTCGGTGTCGCCGCACGCTCGGCCTTGTCGAAGTTCAAGAAGAAGGGCAAGGCGGACGAGTCGACCGAGCAGGTCGAGGCGAGCGAGCCGGAGCCCGAGACTGCGGCCGACTGACACGCCGCGCGGTCTGTCCGGCGGAGCGTTCCGCCGGCGGGTGGCCGTGTCGTGCGCTGCGTTGACCGCGACCGTTGCCGTGTCGTTGGCGTGCGCGCCCGAGCGGTCACAGCAGGATCGCGTCCTGCGTCCGGTCGTGAGCGCGACGTCGGTCGTGTCGCAACCCGATGCCTCGGAGACGAGCGTCGTGGTCGTCACTCGGCTCGAGGGCTACGTCGGTGAAGCGATGGGGTTCTCTCCCGCGGAGTCGAGCTGCGTCGTCGCGGCCATGGTGCAAGCCGACATGAAGGAGTCGTGGTTCTTCGACCCGCCCACCGAGGACGTGCACGAGCAGGTGCTGCGCTTCATGCAGCAGTGCCTGGCCGATCCGAATTCGTACACCGCACCCACCGACCAGACGACTACACCCCCGCTGCCGACTGCCGGACCGTGACCCACGATGACGACCGCTGACCCCGTCGACGCCCCGCCGCCACCGATCGCCGGCGGTGTCGATGCCGCACCGGCGTCGAACGGCGAGGCATGGCCGATGCAGGTGTTGCGTTGGTTCTCCCGTGCCGTGACGGTGTACTGGCCGATCCTGCTGGTGGCCCTGGCCGCCTTCGGCATCCGGGTGTGGATCCAGCAGGACTGGATGCCGGAGTGCACGGCGGAAGAGGTCGCCGTGCGCACGACGCTCGACGACTGCTACGCCGTCGGTGGCGACGCGTCCTACTACCGCGACATGGCCACCAACGTGTCCGAGGGCAACGGCTACACGCTGGTGAACCTCGCCACCCTCGAGCTCGTGCCAGGCGCCGATCACCCGCCCGGGTACATCACGTTCCTCGCCGGCCTCAACACGGTCGGGCTGTGGACCCTCAACCAGCATCGGTTGGCGTTGGCGGCCGTCGGCTCGATCAGCGTGGCGCTGATGGGCCTGCTCGGCTGGCGCCTCGGCGGGCGCTACCCGCGAGCGACGGGCGTCGTGGCCGCCAGCCTCGCCGCCATCTATCCGGGCTATTGGATGGCGGACACGCTGTACATGTCCGAGTCGTTCTTCATCCCGTTCATCGTGCTGACCCTGCTGTGCGCCTACCGGTTCTGGCGTGGGCCCGGGTGGTTGAACGCCGTGTGGTTGGGCGCTGCGGCAGGTGGCGCCTGGCTGACCCGAGGCGAGGCGGCGCTGGTGCTCGGCTTCATCGTCGTCGGCTTCGTCGTGTTCATGCGCACCGTGACGTTCTGGCGGCGCTTCGCCATGGGGGTCGTCGCCTGCGCCGTGTGCGTGGGGATGATGACCCCGTGGATTGCCTACAACCTGAGCCGGTTCCCGGAGCCGATCTACATCGCGGCCACCGGCCCGGCACTGGCGCTCAACTCGTGCGACGAGGTGTGGGAGGGCGACGCTGCCGGCTTCTACAGCTTCGGGTGTCTCAGCAGGTACACGGCTGAGACGGTCGCCGAGGACGGCAAGTACACCGACGCCGGCATCCGCAGCCGCGCCACCGAGTACATCCGCGACAACATCACCTCCCTGCCCGGGATCGCGGCGATCCGTGTGGCGCGCATCTACGGCGTCTACGCCATCGGTGACACCGAACTGCGCAACGCCCTGGCCGAGGGGCGGCGCCAGGACTGGGTGCAGGCCCAGCAGCTCATGTACTACGTCATGGTCGCGGGAGGGGTCGTGGGCCTGGTGGCGCTGCGGCGGCGGCGCATGCCCATCAGCCCCATCATCGGGCCGATCGTGGCGGTCGCCGCCTCGGTTGCGGGCACGTTCGCCATCTACCGCTACCGACTGGCCGCCGACACGGCGATCATGGCGGTCTGCGCCGTGGGCATCACGGCCGCCGTCGGCAAGCTCCAACGGGACTTCGGGCGGGTCCAGGTGGAGCACGACGATCCGTGGGACCACCCGTCGGACGAGGCGCCCGACGACACCTCGGTGGGGGCGCGAACTCCTGCGTGATCGGCCGCAGTATGCTCGCCGGGTCCGTTTACCGGCCGATCGCTGGAGCTCCCATTGCGCCGTTCGTTCGCCCTCCTCACCCTCGTGCTCGCCTTCGGCGTCGCCGCCTGCGGCGCCAAGAAGGAGGAGTCCACCACCCCGACGCTGCCGGCGGCGGGTGGTCAGACCCCGGGAGGCGTCGGGGTCGTGACGACGGCGTCGACCACGCCGCCGTCGACCTTCAAGCCGACCGAGGAGTGCACGGCGCTCAACGCCTTCCGCATGGCCGAGTTCGGTGCCGGCATGGCGCCGACTGAGTCGCGCCAGAAGTACGTCGACGCCCTCGTCGGCGCCGGTGCCACCGTCAAGGCCAAGGCGCCGGACATCGCCGCCGACATCGACCCGCTGATCCAGGCCGTGAACTCGCTCAACACGACGGGCAACACGACGCCCGAAGAGAAGACCGCCGTCGAGACGGCCAACGCCAACATCTCGAAGTGGTGGGAGGCGAACTGCCAGTGAGCGACGCTGACGCCGGAGCCGACGAGGGCTCGTCGGGCGGCGTCGACGACACCGCTTCCAGCAAGCCGTCGCTCGCAGCGCGGCTGCGCCCGCTGATCCGTCCGGAGCTCTACCGCTTCCTCGAGCTGTTCGCGCTGTGCGGGCTGGCGTTCGCCCAGCCGATCCTCGACATCTATGGCCGCAGCGCCGACGTCTTCGTCAACCAGCACGTCGACGGCATCTTGGTGGTGGCGTTCGGGTTGATCATCGTGGCGATCCCGCCGCTGGTGCTGTGGCTGGTCACCCTGCCGCTGCGGGCGATCTCGCCCACGGTCGAGACCACGGTCCACCGCGTGATCCTCGCCCTCCTCGTCGGGGTGTTCGTCGTGCAGGCGACGGCGCAGAACCTCTCGCTCGCCGCCGCCTACGGCCTCGCCGCCGCGGCGACCATCGGCGTCGGGGTGGCGTTGTTCCGCACCGAGGCGCTCCAGGTGTGGGTGCGGTTCCTGGCCATCGCCCCGCCGCTGTTCCTGGCGCTGTTCCTGTTCACCTCGAACGTGACGCCGCTCGTGTTCCAGTCCGGCGGCAGCGAGGCCAAGCAGGTCACCATCGACAACCCCATCCCCGTCGTCACGCTGCTCTTCGACGAGTTGCCGCTCGTCTCCCTGCTCGACGGCACCGGGCAGATCGACGCCACGCTCTACCCGAACTTCGCCGAGGTGGCGAAGGGGTCGACGTTCTTCCGCAACTACTCGGCCATCGCCCCCAACACCACCACGGTGGTGCCGGCGATCATGACGGGCGTCTATCCGGACAAGAACGCGGCGCCGGTGGCCGCGGAGTACCCGGACAACGTGTACACGTTGCTGGGCGGCACCTACGACATGCGCGTCCAGGAGACGCTGACCGAGCTGTGCTCGCCGGAGCTGTGCGCCCGCTTCGGCATCGACGACGCCAGCCCGTGGCCCCTCGCCGGCGACGCCGTCGGCACCTGGACCGACCGTTTCGGCAAGCTCGAGACCGGCGCCGCCGGCGTGAAGCTCGACGAGTTCGTCACCGAGGCGGACGGCTACGCCTTCCACGACCCGATCCGCTTCACGGACTTCATCGACGAGCTGCAACCGGCCGGCGCCCGCCCGACCTTCAACATGCTGCACAGCATCCTGCCGCACTTCCCGTGGGAGGTCCTGCCGACGGGCAAGACCTACGAGGACCCGAACGGCCTCACCCCGCTCGGCGCCGTCGCCTTCCGCTGGTACAACGAGTACTCGGCCGACGCCGCCCGCCTGCGTCACCTGCTCCAGCTCCAGTACACCGACGCCTGGCTCGGCCAGATCATCGCCAAGCTCAAGGAGACCGGCCTCTGGGACGACGCGCTGATCATCGTCACCGCCGACCACGGCGTCGGCTTCATGGACGGCGAGCCGTTCCGGGCGGTCACGACCACGAACGCGTACCAGGTCATGTGGCCGCCGCTGTTCATGCGGGGACCGGGCTTCACCCCCGGTGCCGTCTCCGACCGGCCGGTGACCTCGGTCGACCTGCTGCCCACGATCGCCGACGTCGTTGGCGTCGAGATCCCGTGGGAGGTCGACGGCACCTCGGTGCTGCAGCCGCCCGCCGACGACGGCACGCAGCGCCTGGTGAAGCACACGCCGCTGAGCGACCTGCCCGACGACGGCAGCGGGTGGGACAAGATCGACGGCCCCTCCAACCTGGCCAAGGTGCTGGCCTCGCCGCGCATCGGCCAGGGCGACGACGCCTTGCGGTTGTTCCGCATCGGCAGCCGTCCCGATCTCATCGGCCAGACGATCAACGACGTCGAGCTCGGGCCGGCGTCGAACGCCTTCGTCCGGCTGCACGAGGGGCTCACCGATCCGTTCGCGTACGACCCGGACCCGCGCGTCCCGGTGCAGGCGCAGATCTCCGGCCTGGTGTACGGCACCAACACGGGCACGATCGCCATCGTGCTCAACGGATGGATCGTCGGGGTCATGCCCTTCGGGCCCGGCGGCTTCTGGACGCTCCTGCCCGAGGCCTACATGGTGCCCGGCGAGAACGTGATCACGGCGTTCCTGGTCGACGAGTCGACCAACCCGCCGACCTTCAAGGAGCTGCGGGTCGAGGAGGGCGACGTCAAGGCCTCCGACAGCGACGTCAGCGACGAGGGCGACGGTGGCGGGGACGGCTACAGCGATGGCGGGGAGTCCGAGGACCAGCCCGCCGACGATCAGGGCTGAGCCTGGTCGATCCGGGCTGCGGCCCGGTCGGGACCGGCCGGCGAGGCGTCAGCCGTCGGCGTCCACCAGCGTGTCGGCCGCCTTGCGCAGGTCGTCGAGGGCGATGCGCAGGCCGTCGGCGATGGTCTCGGGATCGGGCACCAGCTCAGGGCAGACGTTGAGTCCGAAGTCCATGTTGTCGAGGTACGACATGACCGTGATGTTCAGCCCGCCGCCGTCGAAGATCGGGCCGATCGGGTACAGCCCGACGAGCTTGGCCCCACCGACGTAGAGCGGGAACGGCGGCCCCGGCACGTTCGAGATGGTCACGTTGAACAGCGGCCGATGTCGGTCGGCCATCTTGGTGCGCGAGTACAGCCGCACCGCTCGGTTGAACACCGCTGGCGCCGCGAACTCGACCCAGTTCTGCAGCGTGTCGGCGCCGATGGCGTTCTGCTGCACCTTGGCCTGCTGCATGCCGTGATGGATGGCCAGCAGGCGGTCGACCGGGTCGTCGAGGTCGGTGGCCAGGGTCGCCAGCGCCGACGACACCTGGTTGCCCAGCGTGCCTTTGAGGTCCTCGCTCCGCACCGAGATCGGCACCATGGCCACCAGCGGCCCGTCCGGGCGCTCGTCGTGCACGTCGAGGTAGTGGCGCAGCGCGCCGGCGCACAGGGCGAGCACGACGTCGTTCACCGTGACGTCGAAGGCGTGCTTGACCTCCTTGACCTCGCCGAGCGAGACCGAGGCCGTGGCGAAGGCCCGGTGCGGCGACAGGCTGGCGTTGAAGCTCGTCGCTGGAGCGGTGAACGGGCTCGGCGGCGGCGTGACGTCGGGCTTGCGGTTGTCCTCGCGGATCTGCAGCGCCGCCTCGACGGTCCGGCGGAAGGTCTTGACCGCCTTGAGCGGCTGCTTGGCGATCGACGCCATGGCGAAGCCGAACAGCTCGGTGTCGTTGGGCACCTTGTCGGGCACCCACGGCTCTTCGGGTGGCGGCTTGTGCTCGACCTCGGGGGTCAGGTCCAAGATGGCGACGATCAGCTCCTCGCCCGAGGCTCCGTCGATGGCGGAGTGGTGCACCTTCGACAGCGTCGCCATGTGTCCGCCCTCGAGGCCTTCGATCAGCCATACCTCCCACAGCGGGCGACCCCGGTCGAGCGGCATGGCGATGAGGTGGCCGACCAGCTCCTGGAGCTCGTGCATCGTGCCGGGCTGCGGCACGGCGATGTGACGCAGGTGCCAGTCCAGGTCGAAGTCGGGGTCCTCGATCCAGATCGGGTGGTGCAACCCGAACGGCACCTCCACCAGCCGGCGCCGGAACGGCGGTGCCAGGTGGATCCGCTCGGCGTAGAGCTCGCGCAGGCTGTCGAACGTGAACCCGTCCGGTGCCGTCGACGGGTCGAGCACCATGAGGCTGGCCACGTGCATCGGCGATGTGGGCGTCTCCATGTACAAGAACGTGGCGTCGAGACCGGTGAGGCGCTGCATGCGTGCATGATGCCACCTCGCTGCACAGGTCGTCTCGGGTGCACCGCCGTGGGACGGGTCAGGTGACGCCGAACTGGGCCAGCGCCGCGGCGCCGAGGCCGTCGATGACGATGTCGTCCCGGCGTGTCGCCGCCCAGGTGTTCCGCTCGAGGCCGAACAGCACCTCCTCGCACGCCTCACCGCGCCGCACGCCCCAATGCGTGCCCACGCGCTCGTAGCCGAGCTTGGTCGACACCGTCTGCGACGCCGGGTTGTCGACCCACGCGCCGCTCAGGGCGCGCTCGGCGCCGAGGCCGGCGAAGGCCAGGTGCACGACGGCGGCGCGCATCTCGGTGCCGATGCCGCGGCCCTGGAAGCGGCGCCCGAGCCACGAGCCGGTCGCCACCTGGCGCAGTGTGGCGAACTCGGTGGCGGCGACGTCCTGCACGCCGGCGAGGTCGCCGTCGACGCGCACGGCGAAGGCCAGGCGCCACGACTCCGGTCGCCACTCGGCGATGCAGCGACAAGTGAACTGCAGCTGGCTGCGGCGCAGCTCCAGCGGTTCGAGGTCGGTCCACGGGAACTGGAACGGCATGCTCGCCGGATCGTGGATGCCGGCGGCGGCGACGTCGCCGAGGTCGAAGGCAAGCTCCGGCGTCACCGGCTCCAGCGTCAGGCGCGGCGTCGTGATGCGGATGCCGAAGACCGGCCACACGTCGAGGTCGAAGCGCATCGGCGCATTCTGGCGTACGTCGTTGCGGATCGAGCCGGCAGATTCGGTCGACAACGCACGCAATCTGCCGGGTCGTTCAGATCACGGTCGTGGCGACGGCGACCGGCGCGGCCGACGGGGCACCCGCCGTCAGTGGTCGATGCGGACGGTGGGGGCGCCGTCGGTGACCGTGAGGGTGGCCGGCATGCCGATGAGGTCGAACTCGCTGCCGCGCAACCCGTTCGACGTGATGGTCACCACCTCGCCCTTGCGCTCGCCGGCCACGATGGTCAGCTCGAGCGTCGTCGTGCGGGTGTCGCCGTCGACGGTGACGGTGGCGTCGACCACGAAGGCGTCATAGGTCCCGTCGGTGAGCATCGCCGCACTCTACGGCGTACGCCCGCCAGCCCGATGCGTCCGCCAGGCCGATGCGGTCACAGGCCGATGTGTCCGCCAGGCCGATGCGGTCACAGGCCGAGCCGACGGTACGCCTCGCCCTCGGCCACGCCGACCACGGCGCCGACGCGCGCCAGCCGATCGCGGATGACCGCCTCGAAGAGCCGGCGCTGGGTGCC
>CAZYKR010000105.1:0-13324 GCA_964648005.1 uncultured Iamiaceae bacterium | reverse complement strand
CCGCCCCGGCGGATCGTGGTCCGACCAGGCGGTGCTGGCCCGCACCAACGCGCAGCTCGCGGCGGTCGAGCGTGCGCTGCGACGAGCGGGCATCCCGACGGCGGTGCGGGGCGGGGCGCGCTTGGTCGACCGCGCCGAGGTGCGCGCCGTGCTGGCCCGCCTGGCGCACGAGCGCACGCCGGTGGGCACGGTGCTGGCCGACCTCTCGGCCGAGCTCGACGACCAGGCTGACGACGAGGTGCGGGCCGCGCTCGGCGAGCTCGTCGTGCTCGGCCGCGAGTACTTGGCGCTCACCGGCGACCCCCAGGCGCCGCCCAGCGCCTTCGCCGCCTGGGTGCGCGCCTTGTCGCCGAGCGAGACTCCCGGCGGCCGCACCCCCGGCGTAGAGCTGGCCACCTTCCACGCCGCCAAGGGTCTCGAATGGCGCGTCGTCCACGTCGTCGGCGTCGAGGCGGGCTTCGTTCCCATCGGCCACGCCAAGCGTCCCGAGCAGATCGACGAGGAACGGCGGCTCCTGCACGTGGCGCTGAGCCGGGCATCGCACGAGCTGGTGATCAGCTGGGCCGCGAACCGGCGTTTCGGCGACAAGGTCGTGGAGCGCCGGCGCTCTCCGCTGCTCGGGTCGCTCGACCCCCGACGGCGCGGTCGCCAATCGTCACGCCCGCCGTCCGACGGCGCGTCCGAGGCGGAGCCCGTCACACCGCTCGCCGGGCTGGCGCTGGCGCGTGCCTCGCTCGGTGGCGAGCCGACCCCGGCGCCCGAACCCGATCCCGTCCTCGACGCCCTGGTGCGCTGGCGCGACGCTCGAGCGCGCGCCGTCGAGGCGCTGCCGGCGACCGTGCTGAGCGACGAGGTGCTGCGGGCGATCGCGCAGCGTCGCCCGCGCACCGCCGACGAGGTGGCGACAGTGCCCGGCCTGGGCCCGGCGCGCGCGGCGCGCTACGCCGGCGAGATCGCCGACATCGTCACGCTCGCCGGCGGTTGACGCTGCTCGCCCAACGGCGTCACTCAGGTGAGCGGTCCAGAAGACACGCCGGTGACGTCGCGCAACGCCGGTTCGACGACCTCGAGCCAGATCTTCTCGGCGCCATCCTCGGTGAAGTGCACGCCGTCCATGCTCATCAGGACCCCGTCGCGGTACGCCAGGTAGTTGCCGTCCGGGCACAAGTAGGCGTCGAGGTCCACGAGCACGGTGTTCGCACGGTTCCACGCCGCCAGCTGGCGCACCATGCCGTTGACCGCGTCCAGGCGGTGCGGCTCGACGGCGTCAGAGGTCGGGTGCTGCGGCGTGTCGGCGTCCGGATCGACGCACGGCATGGTCAGCAGCAGCACGACGGCGCCGGTCTGCCCCAGCAGGTCGATGGCGTTCTGCGCGTGGTAGCGAAAGCGCTCACGCCACTCGGGGGTCCCGACGACGTAGCGCACCGTCGCGTCCCCCTCGACGACGTCGTGATCGTGCAGCTCCCACGCCCAAGCCAGCAGGACCGCGACGACCGGCGCCGAGCCGGCGGCTTGGGCGTCCATCCTGGGGAGCAGGTCGTCGCACTCGGCGCTGCGCTTCGCCACGACCCCGTGGTTGACGATGTCGCCGGTGGTCAGGCCGCACCCTGGTAGGGCTGCCAGGCGGATGGTGGCGCCGATCTCTCCGTCGCGGTCGCGCAACAACGGCACCAGGCCGAGTCCGTTCGCCATCGAATCGCCGGCGACGACGACGACGACGCGTCCGTCGTCGTCGAGCCGCTGGAAGGTGGCGAGCTTGCCGCCTGGTGCCACGACCGCGGCCAGGACCACTGCGACGCACAACGCCCAGGTGACGACGAGGCGCCGCCACGCCGCCGAAGGCGTGACGGCCGCTTCCCGATGCGCGACGAGCGCGGCGAGCACCACGGCGAGCACCACGGCGGCCACCGAGCCGACGATGCCGGCGGTCGTGGGATCGAGGCCGAGGCGCTCGGTGACGGACGAGGCCAGGCCGTGCAGCAGGAACGCCGAGGCGCCCCACCAGGCGACGGCGCGAGCATGGCGGCCGAGAAATGACGTCGACCGCCCGGGAGCGACCGATCCGACGGCGAGCACGACTGCGGCGCCGGCCAGTCCGGCGAACCCGAGCCCACCGAACTGGAGCCAGCTCGGGCTCGCCGAGGCCAGGACCACGACCGCTGCTGTCACGGCGATCCCCACGACCCACCGAGCTCCGGCGCGACGACGCAGCGCATCCGAGGGAGCGAGGAACGCGGCCGCGACGCCAAAGCAGAAGCCAGCGGCACGGGTGTCGGTGCTGTACATCAGGCGACTCAGGTCGTAGGTACCGTCGATGTCGAGCCCACGCACCAGCCAGCTCGGTAGGTCGCCGGGATCGCCGAACGGCGACCAGCCGGGCGTCGAGATCGTGGCCAGGCGCGCCAGCCCCGCCGTGTAGAGCGCTGCCGCACCACCCGCGACCAACGCGCCGATGCCACGACGCCGTCTGTCCGAGACGTCTCGCGGACGTCGCACCCGATGGACGACGGAGACGACGATCCCGAGTTGGAGCGCCACCGCCGGAAGCCACAGCGGGGTGAGCGGCGTCGCTGGAGCGAGCGGCCGTTGCGGGCTGATGACCAGCCACCAGTTGATGACGCCGAGCCCAGCGGCGACGGCTGACCGCCTGAGCGGCGCCAGCTCGGGCCCGGTCGCCGTGAGCGCGAACACGGCGGACGCGCCCAACAGGACCCAGGCGATCCACAGGAGCCGGCTCGCTGCGCCGATGAGCCGATCACCGCGCCGCCACCGCCCGCCGCACCACGCCCCGGCCCCCACCAACAGCAGCTCGCTGCCCACCAGCCAGCTACTCGTCTCAGGAAGCAGCGGCGTCGCCCCGGCGAGGACGAGGAGCGCGCCGGCACCGGCGAGCCACCCTGCCGCCGCCTCGCCGCTGTCGTGGGCCGTCGACCCGCCATCAGCAGACGTCGCGTGCGTCCGACCTTGCACTCCGAGGAGCATCGCCATCTCTCCGGGTCGTGTGCGCCGCCGTGAGGCTAGATCACCCCTGCGCCGAGGCGGCGGCCGGGCGTCCGACCTCAGCCGTGGTTGAGCCGCGCCTGCTCGGCCTCGTCGCGCTGGGCCTTGAGCTGAGCGAACCGCCCGAAGTCGATCGAGATGAACACGGCCTCGGCCTCGGCGCAGAGCCGGTCGCCGGCGAAGACCTGACCCTCGGTGAAGATCTTGCGCCCCTCGACACGTACGAGTCGGCCGACGAAGTGCAGCTCGGTGTGCAGCGGGGTCGGCGATCGGTACCGCACGGTCAGCGTCCCCGTCATGCCAGGTGCACCGGACAGGGACTGCGTGGCGCCGAGCAGCTCGTCGAAGGCGCCGGCGACGTACCCGCCGTGGACGCATCCCGGCGGGCCCTCGTAGGCCGAACCGAAGATGGCGCGGCCGTGCACGACGCCGTCGATGTCGTGCAGGTAGATCGGCGGCGACAAGGGGTTGGCGCGACCGATGAAGGGGCTGTGCTCGAAGCTGGCGTGCACGTCGCCACCGGCGTTGGCTGCTTCGGCGAAGCCCTCGTAGCGGGTGCCGTGCCGAGCCTCGTCGAAGGTCAGCGCCACCCGGGCCAGCTCGTCCGCTGCCTGGATGAGGTGCTCGGTCGGCGCGTCGGTGGCGACCAGGCGCTCGATGATGATGCGCATGGAGTCCGCCAGGCGACGCATCTCGACCTTGCGTGTGGTCATCATCGACGGCGGCGGTTCCTGCCAGCGCGTGTAGAGCATGCCGCGAACCACCTCGGGGTCCGGCGGCGAGCCGGGTTCGACGTCGCTCATGCAGCACCTCCAGGGGCGAAGTCGGCGACCACCGGAGCGTGATCGCTCGGCGCCTTGCCCTTGCGGGCGTTGCGGTCGATCAGGGCGGCGGTCGATCGTTGGGCCAAGGGCGCCGAGGCCAGCACCAGATCGATGCGCATGCCCTTGCCCTTGTGGAAGTTGCCGGCTCGGTAGTCCCACCACGAGTACAGCCCGCCATCGTCGTAGTGCCGGCGGAACACGTCGGTGAGCCCCCACGCCTCCAGCTCGGCCAACGCCGCCCGCTCGGGCGCGCTGACATGCGTGGCGCCGACGAAGGCCGCCGGGTCGTACACGTCGCGGTCGTCGGGAGCGATGTTGAAGTCGCCGCAGATCGCCACGTCGGCCGAGGGATTGCTCGTCGCCTCGAGCTCGGCACGGAGGCGGCCGAGGAACCGCAGCTTGTAGGCGTAGTGATCGTGGTCGACCTCGCGGCCGTTGGGCACGTACACCGAGGCGACCCGCACACCGCCGCAGGTCGCCCAAGCGACGCGGGCCTCCCCGGGGAACACCTCGTCACCGGGCGACGTCGTGAACCCTGCGTGCGGATCGTCGAGTCCGACGCGCGACAGGATCGCCACGCCGTTCCAGCGCCCCTCCCCGTGGTGGAAGGCCTCGTAGCCGAGGGCGGCGAAGGTGATCGCCGGGAAGGCGTCGTCGGCCAGCTTGGTCTCCTGCAGGCACACGATGTCGGGCTCGTTGTTGGTGAGCCATTCCTCCACCCGCTCCAGCCGTGCCTTGAGCGAGTTGACGTTCCACGTGACGATCCGCATCGGCGCCGAGTGTAGGGACCGGTCGCACTAGCGTCGGCACCCGTGCACGCCGTGCTGTGGAGCGACTACATCTGCCCGTGGTGCTATCTGGGCCGCGACCGGACCGCCCTGATGCGGTCGCTCGGCGTCACGGTCACCCAGCGACCGTTCGAGCTGCATCCCGAGCTACCACCGGAGGGCAGACCGCACCGTCCCGGCGGTCGGCTCGACCGCGTCCTCGACATGATCGGTGCCGAGTGCGCCGAGCTCGGCATGCCGTTCACCAAGCCGACCCGCACCCCCAACTCGCGCCGCGCCCTCGAGACGGCCGAGGTGGTGCGGATCCATGCGCCCGACGCGTTCGAGGCGCTCGACGACGCGCTGTTCCGGACGCACTGGGTCGATGCCGGCGACCTCGGCGATCGCGCCACCCTCGACTCGCTGGTCGCGGCGTCCGGGGCGGATCCGACCGCCATCGCCGAGCTGGTCGCCGACGGTGTCGGAGCCAAGGTGCTCACCGACGCCATGGTCGATGCCCGTGAGCACGGCGTCACCGCGACCCCGGCCTGGCTGGTGGACGACGTGCTGCTGATTCCCGGGGCGCAGCCACGCGAGGCCATCGAGCGCTGGGTCACCAAGCTCGCCGCGCGCCACCCCTCCTGAGCCACATCGGGGCGGCGGCGGCCGATCCTGGTCTGCGAGTCGCTGGGTAGGATGCCCCCGTGCCCGACCCCGTCACCCCCAGCGACCTCCTCGGCCAGAACGCCTGGCTCGTCGACGAGATGTTCGACGCCTACCGCGCCGATCCGTCCTCCGTGAGCCCGTCCTGGCAGGAGTTCTTCGCCGACTACGACCCCACGACGCTCGGACATGCCACGGCGGGCGGCAATGGCGGGACGGCGGTGGCGCCCGCCGTCGAGGCGGTGACCGCGGCGCCGGCGCCCGCGGCTCCGGCACCCGTCGCACCGCCCCCGGAAGCCGCCGTGCCCGCCTCGCCGGAACAGGCCGGCGTGCCGCTGCGCGGCGCGGCCGCACGCATCGTCGCCAACATGGAGGCGAGCCTCGCCGTCCCCACAGCGACCAGCTTCCGCGAGGTGCCGGCCAAGCTCCTCGAGGTCAACCGGGAGACGATCAACGACTACCTGGCCCGCAGCCGTGGCGGGAAGATCAGCTTCACCCACCTCATCGGCTACGCCGTCGTGCGCGCCATCGCCGACGTCGTGCCCGCGCTCAACGCCACCTTCACCGCCGGCGACGACGGCACGCCGCGCATCGTGCGGCACGAGCACGTCTCGCTCGGGCTGGCCGTCGATGTCGAGAAGTCCGACGGCTCGCGCACCCTGGTCGTGCCCGTCATCCGCGACGCCGACACGATGGATTTCGCCGGCTTCTTCCACGCCTACGAGGAGCTGATCCGCAAGGTCCGGACCAACAAGCTGACCCCGGACGACTTCGCCGGCGCCACCGTCACCCTGACCAATCCCGGCACGATCGGCACCGAGCGGTCGGTGCCGCGGCTCATGCCCGGCCAGGGCGCCATCATCGGTGTCGGGGCCATCGGGTACCCCACCGCGTTCGCCGGTGCCGACCCGGCGACGCTGGCCGAGCTGGGGCTGTCGAAGGTCATCACCATCAGCTCGACCTACGACCACCGCATCATCCAGGGCGCCGAGTCGGGTCTGTTCCTCAAGCGCGTGCACGAGCAGCTGGCAGGCGACGGCGACTTCTACGACGTGGTGTTCGCCAGCATGGGCATCCCCTACGAGCCGGTCGGGTGGGCTCGTGACCGCTTCGGCGCCGACCATGAGGATGCCTTCGTCGTCAAGCAGACGCAGGTCGACCGCCTGATCAACATGCACCGGGTGCGCGGCCACCTGATCGCCGACCTCGATCCGCTGGCGGCCGAGGAACCGCACCTGCACTCCGAGCTGGACCCGGCCACCTACGGCCTCACCATCTGGGACCTCGACCGCGAGTTCCTCAGCCACGGGGTCAACAACACCGACACGATGCGGTTGCGCGACCTGCTCAAGGTGGTGCGTGACGCCTACTGCCGCACGGTCGGCATCGAGTACATGCACATCCAGGATCCGGAGGAGAAGCGCTGGATCCAGCAGCACGTCGAGGGCGTGACGACGACGCTGGACCTCGACGAGCAGCGCCACATCCTCGGCCGCCTCAACGCCGCCGAGGCGCTCGAGCGGTTCCTGAGCACCAAGTACCTGGGCCAGAAGCGGTTCGGCATCGAGGGCGCGGAGAGCGCCATCCCGCTGCTCGACGCGCTGCTGAGCGCCGCCGCCGACCAGGGGTTGCCCATGGCGGTCATGGGCATGGCCCACCGGGGCCGCCTCAACGTGCTCGCCAACATCGTCGGCAAGTCCTACGAACAACTCTTCGCCGAGTTCGAGGGCTGGGTCGACCCCGAATCCGTCCAGGGCTCCGGCGACGTGAAGTACCACCTGGGCCAGACCGGCGCGCTCACCAGTCGCAACGGCAACCGCATCGCCGTGCACCTGGCCGCCAACCCCAGCCACCTCGAAGCGGTCGATCCGGTGGTGGTCGGCATGGCCCGCGCCCACATGGACACCATCGAGCCGCCGGGGAATTACCCGGTGCTGCCCGTGCTCATCCACGGCGACGCCGCCTTCGCGGGGCAGGGCGTGGTGGCCGAGACGCTGAACCTGTCCAACATCAAGGGCTACCGGGTCGGCGGCACGGTGCACGTCATCATCAACAACCAGCTCGGCTTCACGACGCCACCGCATCGGGCGCGCAGCTCCGAGTACTGCACCGACATCGCCAAGATGGTGCAGGCGCCGATCTTCCACGTGAACGGCGACGACCCGGAGGCGTGCGTCCGGGTCGCCCGCCTGGCCTTCGCCTACCGAGAGCGCTGGCACGGCGACGTGGTGATCGACATGGTGTGCTACCGCCGACACGGGCACAACGAGGGCGACGACCCGTCGTACACGCAGCCGCTCATGTACAAGCGGATCGACCAGCGGCGAAGCGTCCGCAAGATCTACACCGAGCTGCTGGTGCGGCGCGGCGACCTCACCCTCGAGGAGGCCGAGGCCGCGCTCGACGACTTCCACGCGCAGCTCCAGCGCGCCCTCGACGAGACCCGGTCGGCCAAGCCGGACGAGCCGTCGACGGTGCCGGTGCGCCCCCTCGTCGGCGTGCTGCCCCACGTCGAGACGGGCGTACCGAGGCCCGAGCTCGACGCCGTCTTCGCCATCGTGGACGCCATCCCCGACGGCTTCACCGTCCATCCCAAGCTGGCCAAGCAGCTCGACGCCCGCCGTGCCATGTACACCGACGAGGGCGAGGTCGACTGGGCACTCGGCGAAGCCCTCGCCTTCGCCACCCTCGTGCACGAGGGCCACGACATCCGCGTGACCGGCGAGGACACGCGCCGCGGCACCTTCTCGCAACGCCACGCCGTGCTCGTCGATTACGAGACCGAGCTCGAGCACTGCCCGATCCGGTCCGCCGCCGCACCCGGCGCGCACTTCTGGATCTACGACTCGTTGTTGTCCGAGTACGCCGCGCTCGGGTTCGAGTACGGCTATTCGGTCGCCAACCAGGACGCCCTGGTCATCTGGGAGGGCCAGTTCGGTGACTTCATGAACGGCGCCCAGATCATCATCGACCAGTTCCTCACGACGGCCGAGGACAAGTGGTCACAGACCTCAGGCCTGACGTTGCTGCTCCCCCATGGCTTCGAGGGCCAGGGCCCCGAGCACAGCTCCGGGCGCATCGAACGGTTCCTGACGCTTGCGGCAGACGACAACATCCAGGTCTGCAACGCCACGACGGCAGCGCAGTACTTCCACCTGCTGCGCCGCCAGCTCGTGCGCGATGTGCGCAAGCCGCTCATCGTGTTCACGCCCAAGTCCGGCCTGCGTGCCAAGACCACCCGCTCACCGGTCGACGATCTCACGCACGGCTCGTTCGCCGAGTTGCTCGACGATCCCATGCTCGTCGCCACCGATCCCGGTGCCATCCAGCGGGTCGTGCTCGCCAGCGGCAAGGTGGCGATGGAGGCGATCGCCGAACGCGACGCACGCGGCGGGGTCGGCGCGGTCCCGGTGGCCATCGTGCGCGTCGAGCAGCTCTACCCCTGGCCGAGCGATGCCGTCGAGCAGGTGCTGGCCCGGTACGCCAACGCACGCGAGATCGTCTGGCTCCAGGAGGAGCCCGAGAACATGGGCGCGTGGAACTTCGTCAAGGGCCGGTTGTACGAGCCGTACGGCGGCACCCACGACATCCGCCGCGTGAGCCGCGTCGAATCAGCCAGCCCGGCAACCGGGGTGCACGCCATCCACGTCCAGGAGCAGCGTCAGCTCTTCGAGGACGCGTTCGTGGGGCTCAGCTGAGCCGATCACATCCCGGCGCCGCCCGTCGGAGCGCCGCCGCCGTGCTGGCGGCTGTCGCGGTCGTCACCTTGGCGGTCGCCGTGGGTCCCGGCAGGGCCGCGGCCGCGCCAACCGATGCCGACCCGGCCACCGTGGAGGTCCAGAGCGATCTGACCTACGCCACACCCGATGGCACCGCCGTGCAGCTCGACGCCTACCTGCCGCCGCCCGGCACGGGCACGTCCACCGATCGGCCGGCGGTCGTGCTCATCCACGGGGGCGGCTGGAAGGCCGGTGACAAGTCGGGCGTCGCCGCGCTGGGACGCGCCATCGCTGCCCACGGCTGGCCGGCATTCGCCATCGACTACCGCATGACCACCGATCACCCATGGCCCGACGAGCTCAACGACGTGCGGGCGGCGGTGCGGTGGGTGCAGGACAACGCCGACCGCTTCGGCGTCGACCCCTCCCGTGTCGCGGCGTTCGGCGGTTCGGCCGGTGGCCATCTGGCCATGATGGCGGGGACCACTGGCGTGGGCGACGGGCACGCGCCGCTCAAGGCCGTGGTGAGCTGGTCGGGACCGACCGACCTCCGCACGATCACGTCCCCCGACGTCCCGCCGTCCGCCAGCCCCACCGTGCCAGGCACCCGTGCCCTGATCGATCCGGTCGGCTGCGGCACGGACACGCTGTGCGTCGGTTACCTCGACCCCAGCCTCGTCCCCGACTTCATCGGGTGCGCCATCGACGTCTGCCCCGACGCCTACGCATCGGCATCGCCGGTCGTGCAGGTCACCAAGGCGGCACCGCCGATGTTCCTTGCCAACTCCGAGACCGAGCTCGTCCCCGTGTCCCAGCTCTACGAGATGGCCAACGCCCTCAACGCCGCCGGACGCAGCTCGACCCTGTTGGTCGTGCCCGGCGACCGTCATGCCGATGCGTACGCCGACGTGGCGCTGGCGCCGTCGATCGCCTTCCTCGACACCTTCCTCGCCGACAGCGCACCGGCGGGCATCACTCCGAAGTCGCCGCCGACGACCGCCTCCGGCTCGGCGGCACTGCCTGAGCTCACCGACGGTTGGCAGCTGCCCAACGCCGCCGCCGAGCTGCCGCGCGACCTGCGCGGCACGGACCCCTGGTGGCAGCGTGCGCTGCCCTACGCCCTCGTGTTCGTCGCGGCGGCAATCCTCGTGGGCGCCATCGTCACGCGAGTGCGAAGCCGACGATCGACGCCAGCTCCGTGATGGCCGCGTCGGGGTCCACCACCTTGATGGTGCGCATACCCATGGCGGCCGCCGGCTTGAGGTTCACCCCGAGGTCGTCGAGGAACACCGCCTCGTCGGGAGCGATCGCCAGGGCGTCGCACGCCAACTCGTAGAAGCGGGGTTCAGGCTTGCGCACACCGACGCGCGCCGACTCGACGATGACGTCGAACTCTGCCAGCACCGACGCGAACGGCGACGGGGTGGCACCGTCGCCGGTGAGGAAGTTGTTGGTCAGCAGGCCCGTGGCCAGACGCTCGTGCACGCGCTGCAGCGCCCGCACCATCGTCGGCCGCAGGTCGCCGGCGAGCAACGCCAGCACGTCGGCACCTGGCACCTCATGCCCGAGCTCCGCCGACTCGGCGGCGAAGGCTGCGTCGAAGGCTCCCGGCGAGAGCTCGGAGCGTTCGAGCCGCGCCCAGGCGTTGTGGTGATGGTTGCGGGCGTTGACCGACCGGATGAAGCCCGCCGGCAACGCGTGCTCGGCCTCGTAGCGGGCGAACGCCTCGAACGGCGAGGTGGTGAGCACACCGCCGAAGTCGAACAGCACGGCGCGCACCGCGGCGCCACTCACGCCAGCACGTCCCGCGCCACTGCCTCCCACAGGTCGGTCGACAGCGCAAGCGAGTCGATGTCGACCCGCTCGTCGTCGCCGTGGAACATGGCTCCGAAGTCCTCGAAGCGCATGCGCTCGCTGAACAACCCGAACCCGTAGCCGACGGCTCCGGCACGCCGGAAGAACCGCGCATCGGTGGCTCCGACCGACAGATAGGGCACGGTCCGACTGCCCGGGTACCACCGCTGCGTGGCCCGGGACAGGGCGCCCCACATCGGCGTGTCGGTCGGCGAGGCCGTCGCCGGGTCGACCACCACCGGCTCGATCTCGACGTCCGCGGCGAGATCGCCCAACGCCTCGACCAGCACGGCGTGCGCCTGCGCCGGCGACTGCCCGGGCAGCGTCCTGATGTCGACGTCCAGCTCGACGACGTCGGGAATGACGTTGGTCTTGACGCCGCCGTGGACGACGGTCGGCGCCATCGTGAGGTGGGTGCACGCATGCAGCTCGCGCGCCATACCGACCGGGAGCGCGCCGAGGGCGTCGCGCAGCCCGTCGGGCGTGCGCAGCTGCTGCCGCAGCTCCTCGGGGAGACCGAGGGCGTCGACGAAGCGCTCGAAGGTGTCGTGGATCATCGTCTCCGGCACGTGGGCGTCGAGGCGCGCCACGACGGCGGCCGCCTTCACCAGCGCGTTGTCGGTCCGGTACGGGCGCGAGCCGTGCCCCGGCGTGCCGCGCACCCGGAGCCGACACCAGTAGCACCCCTTCTCGCCGACGATCACCGGAAGGGCGATGCCGGCTGGCGTCGGGATGGGGATGCCGCCGGACTCCGTGAGCACATAGTCACCGGCGACCGCCTCCCATTCGTGGGACACGAGATGGTCGGCGCCATAGGTGCCGGCCGCCTCCTCGTCGGCGACCCCGACGAACACCAGCGAACCGCGCGGGGTGAACCCACCGTCGACCAGCCGCTTGAACGCCACCGCCATCGACGCCGTGAGGTTCAACATGTCGACGGCCCCGCGGCCCCACACCTCGCCGTCGATCAGCTCACCGCCGAACGGGTCGTGACGCCACCGCTCGGCGTTCACCGGCACGACGTCGGTGTGCGCCAGCCAGACCATCGTCGGCGCCGACGGATCCGAGCCCTCGATGCGCGCGACGAGGCTCTCGCGCCCGGGAGCCGGCTCGAAGCGATCGGCATCGATCCCGCGAGCGCCCAGATAGTCGGCAAGCAGCGCAGCGCTGCGCGCTTCGTGCCCGGACCCCACGGTGCCGTCGTTCACGCAGGCGTTGCGGATCAGGTGCTGCAACAGCTCGACGGTCTCCGCCGGATCGGTCGTGTCGCCGTCGGCCATCGCCGGCAGCGTAGGCTGGCGCAGCCATCGGTGTTGCGCCTCGTGTGCCACCGCTCGGTCCCGGTCCCCGGAGCGCATCGCGAACGCTCGGCGACGAGATCGGCGGCGTGCGAACGGCGTCGGCACCTCGAACCAAGGATCTTCCATGCCGACGAAGCTCTCCCACGTGGTCGTGGACGGCTCGAACATCGCGACCGAAGGGCGCAGCCTGCCCAGCCTGGCGCAACTCGATGAGGCCGTCACGACCTTCAGCAAGGAGTACGAGGTCGAGACGCTGGTCGTCGTGGTCGATGCCACCTTCGGCCACCGCATCGACGAGTCCGAGCGCGCCGCGTTCGACGAGGCCATCTCGCACGGCGAGATCGTCACGCCGCCGGCGGGCATCATCGGGCGCGGCGACGCCTTCGTGCTCGAGATCGCCGAGCGGTCGGGCGCCACCGTGCTCTCGAACGACTCGTTCCAGGAGTTCCACGGCACCGCCACCTGGCTCTTCGACAGCGGACGGTTGATCGGCGGCAAGCCCGTGCCCGGCATCGGGTGGGTGTTCGTCGACCGGGTGCCCGTGCGCGGGCCCGTCAGCCGGCGCGCCGTCAAGGACGCCAAGGACGGCAAGACGTCCGGCACCGGTGGGGCGCGGCCGAACCGGCGACGCGAGCGGTCGAAGGGCAAGCGCGACGACACGCCGTCGAAGGACAAGTCCAAGGACAACGCCAAGTCCAAGACCAAGGGTGGCGGCTCCGGGGGCTCGGCCGGCGACGGCTCGGGTGGGGGCCGCAAACGCCGCAGCCGGGGCGGTCCGACCGACTACATCAACGAGGCGCTTCCGTTCATCGAGTTCGTCGGCGCGCATCCAGTGGGCAGCGAGGTCGACGGCGAGGTGATCGAATTCTCGAGCCACGGCGCGTACGTGCTCGCCGCCGGCGCGCGCTGCTATCTCCCCCTCCGCTCGATGGGCGATCCCCCGCCGCGCTCGGCGCGCGACCTGTTGTCGTTGGGCGAGACGAAGACGTTTCTCGTCGACGGGATCGACACACCGCGGCGCGGGATCGACGTGGCGCTGCCGGTTGCCGAGCAGCAGCGCGACGCGAAAGCCGACATCCGCTCCCGTGTCACTGATACAACAGTGCAACCAGATACGTCCGCCGAGGAGGCGCCGGTGACACCAGCAAAGAAGGCAACGAAGAAGGCCGCCAAGAAGGCACCCGCGAAGAAGGCCG
>CAZYKR010000104.1:4783-13336 GCA_964648005.1 uncultured Iamiaceae bacterium | reverse complement strand
CCCCCCCACCCCCCCCCCGGGGGGGGCAGGCCATGGTCGAGATGCGCGACCAGCGCTCGTAGGCGCGCACGCAGGTCTCGTCGGCCACCTCGGCGGCGTCGTCGGCTCGCCCGGTCGCCAGCAACATGGCGGCGACGAGGCGCGGGTGCACCCGTAGGTACCACGCCTCGAAGTCGGCCTCGTCCACCATCAGTCCCACGAAGTCACCAGCCTGGCCGAATGCTGGGTCGGGGCGCGGCGCGACGTCAGGAGGCGAGACTCAACCAGTGCGCCAGCAGCAGGTCGTGCGCCCAGGTGGTCAAGCGGTCGCCGCAGGCCTGGAAGCGTCGATCGGGGTCGACGGGCGGCGGCGGGGGGAGCTCGGTGGGTGGGCATCTGTCGGCTCGGCCGACGACGGTGCCGTCCGGCCGGATGAACACCAGGGCACCGGGAACGCCGGTGATCTGCCAGCCGGGCTTGTGGATGAGCGTGTGGTGCAGCTGACAGAGGCAGATGAGGTTGTCGAGGCGCGTGTCGCCGCCGGCTGCGTGGTGATCGACATGGTGGAGCTTGAGCCAACGCGTGCGGTTGCAGCCGGGGAAGCAGCAGGTGCGGTCGCGGACGAAGGCGGCGGCGCGCTGCCCCGGCCCGGCGACGCGGTGCTCGCGGGTGACGCCTTCGGGATCGAGGTCGTTGGTGATGACGGCACGCCAGGCGGCGTCGCACGCCATGCGTCGGGCCGTCTCGGGGTCGAGCGCGTCGCCGTCGTGCAGGCGGGCGGCCCGGTTGACCCAGCCGGCCTCGATGTCGGCCTTGTCGAGGTGCACGATCGCCTGGTGCGACGACGGCACGAGCCCATCGGCCCGCCCGCCGGCGACGTGGGAGAGGTAGCCGGCGAAGACGTTGGCGAGTGCCTCGGCCCGGCTCAGCAGGCGCGTCTCGTCTGGGCGGGCGCCATCGACGGCCTCGGCCTGGGCCCGTAGGCGACGGTCGGCATCGATCTCGCCGGAGATGGCCGACGAGATGGTGGCGCCGAGCTCGGGGCCCACGTCGCCGCCGAAGCGGTACCGACCGTCATCGTCGGTGTGGCCCCAGAAGTCGTCGGGCCGGTCGAGCGGGTCGAGCGGTGGGTCGCCATCGGGCTCGGGCTTGGGTGCGACTCGTTGGTAGGAGCGGATGACCTTGCGCAGCTGTGCACCCGACGCCACGGACGCCGCCTCGAGCAGCGCGCCTTCGTTGGCCGGCGTGGCGACGCGCACCATCGCCTCGACGACGCCCTCGGAGACCGCGCCGGAGACGAAGGCCTCGGCGATCTGCGGGAGCTCAGCCAACGAGGTGCCGATGCGCACGGCGCGCGCCGCCTCGGCGGGCATGACGCCGGTGGCGAGGCAGAGCCACTGGCGTGACGTACAGCCGGCCGGCGTGGCGTCGGCGGCGATCTGCGCCGCCACCTGGGCGTACTCGGCCTGCAACACGGAGATCTGCGTGGCCAGCAGCCGCGCCCGGTCGGCCAACTCCTCGACCAGCTCGTCGCCGGAGGTTTCTGCGGCGCCGCTGGGAGGAGGGGCGGAAGCGAACATGTGTTCCACTATGGACCCCTGCCAGCGCCGATGCAAGCGATTCCGGCACCTTTCTGGTGCACAGCAGCAGAAGAATGTGCGAACCCGCCAGCGCGACCCAGAACCTGACGACCCGTCAGGGCACGGAGTACCGTGCGTCCATGCCAGCACGCACCCCTGACTACGTCCCCGGCCACGCCCTGCTCGAGGGGCGCACCGTCGTCGTGACCGCAGCCGCCGGCACCGGCATCGGCTACGCCGTGGCCAGGCGAGCGGCCGAGGAGGGGGCGGTCGTGCTCATCTCCGACATCCACGAGCGGCGCCTCGGCGAGGCGGCCGACCGGCTCGAGGCCGAGACGGGGCAGCGGCCGGTGACCCAGATCTGCAACGTGACCGACGAGGGTGACGTCCAGGCGCTGTTCGCCACCGCCGTCGCCGAGCTGGGCCGCATCGACGTGCTGATGAACAACGCCGGCCTCGGCGGCACCGCCAACCTCGTCGACATGACCGACGAGCAGTGGTCGAGCGTCGTCGACGTCACGCTCAACGGCACCATGCGGGCCACCCGCGCCGCTATGCGTCTGATGACCGAGCAGGGCGGCGGGGTGATCGTGAACAACGCCTCGGTCGTCGGATGGAGGGCCCAGGAGGGCCAGTGCCACTACGCCGCCGCCAAGGCGGGGGTCATGGCGCTGACCCGGTGCGCCGCCATCGAGGGCGCCCCGCACAACATCCGCATCAACGCCGTGGCGCCGAGCCTGGCGATGCACCCGTTCCTGGCCAAGGTGACCACCGACGAACTGCTCGCCGAGCTGACCCAGCGCGAGGCGTTCGGTCGTGCCGCCGAGCCGTGGGAGGTGGCCAACGTCATGGTGTTCCTCGCCAGCGACTACTCGTCGTACATGACCGGCGAGATCGTGTCGGTCAGCTCCCAGCATCCCTGAGTACGCTGCCGCCATCGCCGAAGCACCGGGGGAGTCCGCCGACGATCGCGCCGCCGCCGCGGCGGCGCTGGACCGCTTGACCGCGGCCTGCCCGTCGTTCCTCGGTGCCACGGCGCTGTTCGACTACGTCGCCTGGCAGGAGGACGAGGGCCAGGCCGACACGTACACCCGCCTCGGCGCCTTCGCCCATCACCTGGTCGACCTGCTGGCGCGCAACGACACCGACGAGCTCATCGGCGTCTTCCGGGAGCTGGAGCAGCTGCTGGGCGAGCGCAGCGCCGACGGCGACGACGCCGACGAGCTCGACGCCGTGGTGCGCATGGGCGTGATCGAGAGCCTCCAGAACATCTGCTCGCACGACGACGTGATGGTCGACGAGGCCCGGTTCCACCTGTTGTGCGGCCCTGAGACGGCCGAGGTGTGGAACGAGGTCGACCAGGTCTGGACCGACGCCGCCCGCCGCCCGTCGCCGGTGCCGCGGCCGACCGAGGCCGAGTACCTCGACATCGCCGATCCGGACGTGCGTCTCTACCTGCGCATCCATCGGCGCAAGGCCGACGACGGCACGCTGATCAGTGCCTCGGACGTGCTGCGCCTCGAGACCTTCGTCGCCGACATCACGTACACCTCGAAGCGGGCGTATCGCAAGGCACTGGTCAGCTCGGCGCTGTTCGGTCTGGCGATCGCCGTGGCCGTGGCGTTCCTGTTGGTCAACCGGGGCGGCTGAGCGGGCCTCAGCGGGCGACGATGACGCTCGAGCCGTGGCCGAACAGGCCCTGGTTGGCGGTGATGCCGACGGCGGCACCCTCGACCTGACGGCCGGTCGCCTGCCCGCGCAGCTGCCAGGTCAGCTCGCACACCTGCGCCAGCGCCTGGGCGGGGATGGCCTCGCCGAAGCTGGCCAGGCCGCCGCTGGGGTTGACGGGGATGCGGCCGCCGACGGTGGTGTCGCCGTCGCGGATCAGCCGCTCCGCCTCGCCCTGCTTGCACAGGCCGATGTTCTCGTACCAGTCGAGCTCGAGCGCCGTCGAGAGGTCGTACACCTCGGCGAGGTCGAGGTCCTCGGGCCCGACGCCGGCCTCCTCGTAGGCGGCGTGGGCGATGGCGTCCTTGAACCCGATCTCGGGCGGGGCGACGGTCGCCGACGAGTCGGTGGAGAAGTTCGGCATCTCGATGACGGTCTGCGGGAACGTCGGCGTCACCGTCGAGATGGCGGCGATGCGCACCGGGTTCGTGGTGTGGCGCTTGGCGTACTCCATCGACGACAGCACGATGGCGGCGCCGCCGTCGGAGGTGGCGCAGATGTCGAGCAGCCGCAGCGGGTCGGCGACGGTGGGTGACGACATGACCTCGTCGACCGTCACCTCCTTGCGGTAGCGGGCGTTGGGGTTGGCCAGGCCGTGGCGGGCGTTCTTGACCTTCACCTGAGCGAAGTCCTCGCGCGTCGCCCCGTACAGCTCCATGCGCCGGCGGGCGTAGAGGGCGAAGTACGTCGGGTTCGTGGCCCCGAGGAGACGGAAGCGCAGCCAGTCCGGGTCGTCGGGGCGGTCGCCGCCGACGGGGGCGAAGAAGCCCTTGGGCGTCGTGTCGGCGCCGACGACGAGCGCCACGTCGCAGAACCCGGCGAGGATCTGGGCGCGGGCGATGTTGAGCGCCTGGGCGCCGGACGCGCAGGCGGCGTAGCACGAGGCCACCCGGTTGCCCTGCCAGCCGAGTGCCTGGCTGAACGTGGCGCCGGCGATGAAGCCGGGGTAGCCGTTGCGGATCGTGTCCGCGCCGGCGACGTAGTCGATGTCGGACCACGCCAGGCCGGCGTCGGCCAGCGCGTCGTTGGCGGCGGCGACCCCGTACTCGACGAAGTTGCGGCCCCACTTGCCCCACGGGTGCATGCCCACCCCGAGCACGGCGACGTCGTGTGCGCCCATCAGCCGACCACCTTCCACTTCCACACGAGGTACTCGTGCTCGTCGTCCGAGTACAGGGTGTCGAGGACCAGCTCGACCGGCGTGCCGGCGGCGAGGTCGTCGACCGTCGTCTCGCCCGCCAGCTGACCGAGGACCACGATGCCCTCGGCGGCGAGCTCGACGGCGGCCAGCGTGTACGGCTCGAACTCGCCGGTCGGCGAGATGTACGGCGGCGGCGGCTCGTAGCAGGAGTTGGTGAAGCTCCACACCGTGCCCGTCCGGCTCAGCTCGACCTCGTCGAACGTCGTGCTCGCACACGCCGGGTTGGCGCAGAAGGCGCTGGCCCGGGGGAAGGCGTAGTTGCCGCAGCCGGCACACCGGGTGCCGAGCAGCGCGGGGCGCTCGGCATCCGTGGTGAACCAGCCCTCGATCGCGGGGACCTGGGTCTTGGTCATCCGAGCACGGTACCGCGCCCGAACGAGATCTGACGAGTCGTCAGGCCACGTGGTCGAGGGCCTGCGCGATCTGCGACGGCTCCCGATGGTGACCGAGCGCCACGAGCTGATCGCGGGCCAGCTCGAGCAGCGGCGTGGCCACAGCGGTGAAGCCCTGCGACCAGGCGAGGCGGCCCTCGTGCATCACGGCCTGCGCGGCGCCGGGCAGGTAGGCGCCGCCCTCGAAACCGGCGCGCGCGTCGCGGCACAGCTCGACGGCGTCGTCGAAGCGGCGCTGGGCCCAGAAGAGCACGCTCAACGACAGGTCGAGCTGGGCCTTCCAATACGGATCGGTGGTGTCGCTGACGGCGGCGGCTCCGGGGTAGATCAGGCGTTCGGCGGTGATGGGGTCGCCGGTCTCGGCGGCGAACCGGCTCAGCGTGAGCGCCCCAGCGGCGGCCACGGTGTCGGCCCAGGCCCCCGACGAGCCGGCGGAGCGACGCGACAGGACCTTGGTCAAGTTGTCGAACAGCGCGATGCCTTCGCCAAGGCGTCCCTGGGTGCCGAGCAGCACCGACCGGTCCACCTCGACGAGCATCCGGGCGAAGCGCGAGCGCATGCGCTCGCTCAGCGACGCCGCCGCGTTGAGGACCTGGTGGGCCAGCTCGTGCTCACCCCGCACGGCGGAGACGGCGGCGTGGGTGCGCAGCCCCGCCAGGCGGGCCACGGCGCCATGGGTCGGCTCCTGCAGGGCGGCCGCCAGCGCGTGCGCCTCGTCGTAGCGGCCGACGACGAGCAGCAGTTGCATCAGCTCCATGCGGAACGGGTCGATGGGACCGAGCGCCTTCTCGAGGGCGTTGGCGGCGGCGTCGCCGTCGGGCTCGTCAGCCACGCGCTCGGCGAGCGCGATCCCCTGGCTGAGGTAGCGGATGGCCTCGCCGGGCGGCACGAGATCCGGGCGCATGCCCATGATCGATCCTTGGAGCACGATGGTGGCCGGCACCAGGAACCTCGACCACGGAGCCTCGGCGAGCGTCACGGCCAGGTCGTCGCCGTCGCGCAGGACCGTGGAGGCGTCCCGGCGGAGGTAGGCCTCCCGGTAGGCGTCGAACGCGGCGTTGGCGACGGGCACCGCTTCGTTCTAGCGGATCACCGCAGGTCTGCGGCCGCCAGGAACGGGGGTGCCTCGCCGCCACCGTGCACGGCGAGGTTGGCCCCCGACACGTGGCGGGCCAGCGGGGAGGCGAGGTACAGGCAGGCGTCACCGATGTCGGTGGGCGAGGCCAGGCGGCCGAGCGGCACCGTCTCGGCCACCCGGGCGACGCCGGCGTCGTCGCCGTAGTGCAGCTCGGCCTGCTCGGTGAGGATGTAGCCACCCGACACCACGTTCACGCGGACCTTCGGCGCCCACTCGATGGCGAGCGACTGGGACAGGTTCAGCAGCCCCGCCTTGGCGGCGCCGTAGGCGGCGCTCCACGGGCTCGGCCGCAGCCCGGAGAGCGAGCCGATGTTGATGATCGAACCACCGGTGTCCTGGTCCTGCATCACGGCGTTGGCGGCCTGCGACAGGTAGAGCGGGGCCAGCAGGTTGAGCTTCACGATCGACTCGGAGAAGCGCGGCGACGCCGTGGCGGCCTCGGCCTTGGGCGAGCCGCCGGCGTTGTTCACCAACACGTCGATGCGGCCGTGCGCCTCGGTGGCGGCGGCGATGACGGTGGCGGTCTGGTCGGGATCGCGGATGTCGGCGGCAACGAAGGAGGCGGAGCGGTCACCCCACGCCAGCGGCGTCTCGGGGGCGTTGCGGGCCGTGACCACCACATGGGCACCCGCTTCGAGGAACCGCTCGGTGATGCCCCGGCCGACGCCCTTGGTGCCGCCGGTGACGATCACGACGCGATCGGTCAGGTCGAGGGCGGTGGCGAGGGGAGCGGGAGCGGAATCGGCCATGGCCACCATCGTGGCATAACGTGTCCTGACGCCCCATCAGAAACGCGCGCCAGCGCGCCGAGAACGGAGTGCCCATGGGCATCACGCACACCGTCGACGACCAGGGCATCGCCGAGGTCGTCATGGACAACCCGCCGGTCAACGCACTGACCGTCGCCGGCTGGTTCGAGCTCGCCGATCTCGTCCGCTCGCTGGGCGAGGACCCGGCGGTGCGGGTCGTCGTGCTGCGAGCCGAGGGCCGGGGGTTCAACGCCGGCGTCGACATCAAGGAGATGCAGGCCACCGACGGGTTCGACGCCCTGATCGGCGCCAACAAGGGGTGCTTCGCCGCCTTCGCTGCCGTCTACGAGTGCGCCGTGCCGGTCATCGCCGCCGTCAACGGGTTCTGCCTCGGCGGCGGCATCGGGCTCGTCGGCAACGCCGACATCATCGTGGCCGCCGACAACGCCACCTTCGGCCTGCCCGAGGTGGACCGGGGCGCCCTCGGCGCCGCTACCCACCTCGCTCGGCTGGTGCCCCAGCACAAGATGCGGGCGATGGTCTACACCGCCGCCACGGCCACGGCGCAGGAGCTGCACCACTTCGGCTCGGTGCTCGAGGTCGTCCCCGTCGCCGAGCTGCGCGACGCGGCGCTGCGGGTGGCGACCCAGATCGCCGAGAAGCGCCCAGCCGTCGTGCGGGCCGCCAAGGAGTCCCTCAACGGCATCGACCTGTGGGACGTACGGCGCAGCTACCGGTTCGAGCAGGGCTTCACCTTCGAGCTGAACCTGTCGGGTGTCGCCGACGAGGCGCGCGACGCCTTCGTCGAGCAGGGCAAGGAGGCGAAGTGACGTCGGTGAGCGAGGTCCCCGACAAGCGGATGACGCCCGACGAGGTGGTCGCCCGCCTGCGGCCGGGCATGACGATCGGCATCGGCGGCTGGGGGAGCCGGCGCAAGCCGATGGCCCTGATCCGGGCGCTGCTGCGCTCCGACGTCGACGACCTCACCGTCGTGAGCTACGGCGGCCCCGATGTCGGGCTGCTCTGCGCGGCCGGCAAGGTGCGCAAGGTGATCTCCGGGTTCGTGTCGCTCGACTCGATCCCGCTCGAGCCGCACTACCGCGCCGCCCGCCAGGCCGGCAGCGTCGAGGTGGCGGAGTGGGACGAGGGGATGCTGCTGCTCGGCCTGATGGCGGCGGCGTGGCGGGTGCCGTTCCTGCCGACCCGCGCCGGACTCGGCTCGGACGTGCTGACGCTGATGGACGACCTGCGCACCGTGACCTCGCCCTACCCCGGGCCCGACGGCTCGGCACCGGAGGAGCTGGTCGCCGTACCTGCGCTCGAGCTCGACGCCGCCCTGCTGCACCAGAACCGGGCCGACCGGGCGGGCAACGCCCAGTTCCTCGGGCCCGACCCGTACATGGACGAGTGGTACGCCATGGCGGCCGCCGAGACGTTCGTGTCCTGCGAGCGCATCGTCGACACCGCCGACCTGGCCACCAGCGGCACGTTCCACACGCAGCGCATCTCGCGCATGCACGTGACCGGGGTCGTCGAGGCACCGAACGGCGCCCACTTCACCGAGTGTCCGCCCGACTACGACCGCGACGAGGCCTTCCAGAAGGCGTACGCCACGGCGGCGTCGGACCCCGAGGCCTGGGCGGCGTTCAGCGCCCGGTTCCTCGAGCTCGACAGCGAGGCGTCGTACCAGGAGGCGGTCACCGCGTGGCGCGCCGAGCAGCAGGAGGCGGCCAAGTGAGCGAGCCGACCCGAGCCGACATCTGCGTCGTGGCGGTCGCCGAGACCT
>CAZYKR010000104.1:0-4773 GCA_964648005.1 uncultured Iamiaceae bacterium | reverse complement strand
CCGAGACCTTCCGCGGCGACGGCGAGATCCTGTGCAACCCCATCGGCACCACACCGATGCTCGGCGGACGACTGGCGCGCAGCACGTTCGAGCCGGCGCTCGTCATGACCGACGGCTACGCCACCTTCACGGCCTCGAACCTGGCTCCCGGCGTCGACCCGTACACCTCCGACGGCGACCGGCCCGTCGGTGTCGATGCCGTGGTCGAGACGTGGAACCCGTACCCGCAGATGTTCACCGTGCTGTGGAACGGCAGGCGCCACGTGATGATGGGTGCCACGCAGGTCGACCGGTACGGCAACCAGAACATCGCCTGCATCGGCGAGTGGCGCCAACCCCGGGCCCAGCTGCTGGGCTTTCGCGGTGCACCCGGCAACACGATCAACCACACGACCAGCTACTGGGTGCCGAACCACTCGCCCAAGGTGCTGGTCGAGCAGGTCAGCGTCGTGACGGGTGTCGGCTACGACCGCGCCGCCGAGCTCGGCCCGGTGGCGAGTCGCTACCACGAGATCCGCCGGGTCGTCACCAACCTGGCGGTGCTCGACTTCGAGACGCCTGACCACCGCATGCGCCTGCGCTCGGTGCACCCGGGGGTGACGGTGGACGAGGTGGTCGAGGCGACGGGCTTCGAGCTGGTGGTGCCCGACGAGGTGCCCGAGAGCCGTCTGCCGACGCCCGAGGAGCTCGAGATCATCGCCGCACTCGATCCCAAGGGTCTGCGGCTGCGCGAGGTGGCGGGCTGACGATGGCCGATGACGCCGCGGGAGACATCGCCGTCGATCCGCTGCGGACGCCGTTCTGCGACCTGGTCGGCATCGAGGTGCCGATCGTGCAGACCGGTATGGGGTGGGTGTCGGGCGCTCGACTGACCGCGGCGACCGCCAACGCCGGGGGCCTGGGCATCCTGGCCTCGGCCACGATGACGATCCCCGAGCTGCGGCGGGCCGTCGCCGAGGTGAGCGAGCGGGCGCCGGGCAAGCCGTTCGGCGTGAACTTCCGCGCCGATCAGCCTGATCTGGCCGAGCGCCTGGCGTTGATCATCGACGCCGGGGTGCGCGTGGCGAGCTTCGCCACGCCGCCGTCGGCCGACGTGGTCGCCCGCTGTACCGACGCCGGCCTCGTGTCGATCCCGACCATCGGCGCGCCGCGCCATGCCGTGAAGATGGCGGGCATCGGCGTCTCGGCCGTGATCGCCCAGGGGATGGAGGGCGGCGGCCACACCGGAGAGGTGCCGACGTCGCTGCTGGTGCCGGGCGCCGCCGACGCCGTCGACATCCCGGTGCTCGGCGCCGGCGGGTTCTGCGACGGCCGGGGGCTGGTGGCGGCGCTGGCGTGGGGGGCGCAGGGCATCGCCATGGGGACGCGGTTCCTGCTGACGCAGGAGAGCACCGTGCCCGACAACGTCAAGCAGCGCTACCTGGCGGCAGGGCTCACCGACACCGTGCGCACGTTGGCCGTCGATGGGCACCCGCAGCGGGTCATCCGCACCGAGGTGATCGAGGAGCTGGAGCAGGCATCGATCCTGACCCGGCTGCCCAAGGCGGCGGCGAACGCCCTGCGCTTCCGCAAGCTCACCGGCACGTCGGTGCGCGACCTGCTGACCGAGGGGCTGGCGATGAAGCGCCATCAGGACCTGACCTGGGCCCAGCTGGCCATGGCGGCCAACGCGCCGATGCTGACGAAGGCGGCGATGGTCGACGGGCACCCGGAGGTCGGCATCCTGCCGACGGGTCAGGTGGTGGGGGAGATCGACTCGCTGCCGACGGTGGCCGAGGTCATCGCCTCGGTCGTGGACGAGGCACGCGTCACCCTCGCTCGCCTCAGGAACCCGTGACCGATCTCAGACGGGATTGAGCTCGATCCGCCAGCGGACGTGGACCATGACGTTCAGGAACGGCGGCAGCGCCACACCGAACTCGCGCGGGTCGGCCATGGACCGGCCGTGCACCGTGATGTCGTCATGGGTGCGCACGTCGAAACGTCCCGTCGCTGCCATCGTCACCTCGGTGCCCTTGACGTTGATGCGCACGTGCGAGGTGAAGCCGTCGGTGCCCTCGGGCTCGACGTCGAGCAGCTCGCCGGTGACGCGGTCGTACTGGCGGGGGTCGAGCCACTGCCGAGCCCCGAAGGTCATGAAGCGGTTGCCGAGCGAGATGTCGTCGACGTGCATCTCGAAGGCCCCGGAGAACGGAGCGTCCCAATCGATGATGCCGTCGTCGTCGACCGCGGCGTCGAAGCGACCCGTGAGACCGGAGATCTTGGCCCCCATGCCCGGGAAGCTGGGGGTGAAGCGCAGGCTGAACGTGCTGCGTTCCTTGTCGATCTCGTAGGTCGCCATCGGGCAGGTTCTAGCGGAGCGCAGGCTCCTTCGTGGGCTCCTCGTCGCCGGGAAGGTCCTCGAGGCCCTGCCCGTCCTCGCCCACGTCCAGGTAGTGGCCTTCGACGTTGATCTTCGGCAGCAGCCGGTCGAGCCAGTGGGGCAACCACCAGTTCTTCTCGCCGAGCAGCTCCATCGTGGCGGGCACGAGCAGCATGCGGATGAGCGTGGCGTCGAGCAGCACGGCGACGGCCAGGCCGGTGCCGAACAGCTTGATGACCCGGTAGTCCTCGAGCAGGAAGCTGCCGAAGACCACGACCATGATGGCGGCCGCCGCGGTGATGACCCGGGCGGTGGCGGCGAGGCCGTCGGCGACGGACCCTTTGGCGTCGCCAGTGCGGTCGTACTCCTCACGGATGCGCGACAGCAGGAAGACCTCGTAGTCCATCGACAGGCCGAACACGATGGCGAACATCATCATCGGGATGAACGGCTCGATCGGCGCCGGCTCGATGCCCGTGAACGAGCCGCCCCAGCCCCACTGGAAGATGGCGACCGACACGCCGTAGGCGGCGGCGATCGAGAGCATGTTCATGATCACGGCCTTGAGCGGCACCAGCAGCGACCGGAACACGGCCATCAGCAGCAGGAAGCTCAGCAGCAGCACCACACCCATGAACACGAGCATCCGCTCGCCGAGGTAGGTGCTGAAGTCGATGGCGATCGGCACGAAGCCGGTGACGTAGGGCTGCACGTCGGTGCCTTCGACGGCGGCGGGGACGATGGTTTCGCGCAAGTTGACGACGAGGTCCTCGGTGGTGCGGTCCTGCGGCGAGGTGGTGGGGATGATGCGGATCATCGCCGCCGTCGGGTTGGCCGGGTCGTTGGGGATCGGCGGGGTGGCGAGTGCCACGCCCTCGGTCGTGGCCAACGTCTGCGACAGCCCGGCCAACGTGGCGAGGCCGTCGGGACCGTTCACCTCGGCGACGATCATGAACGGGCCGTTGAAGCCGGCGCCGAAGCCGTCGGCGAGCAGGTCGTAGGCCTGGCGGGTGGTCGAGTCCTCGGGGAAGTTGCCCTCGTCGGAGAAGCCCATGTGCAGCGAGAGCACGGGCGCCGCCATGAGCAGCAGGACCAGCGTGCCGCCGATGGCGGCGGTCCAGGGCCGGCGCTGGATCACCCGGCTCCACCGGTACGCCGTGGTCTCGCGGATCGGCTTCGGGGGCTTGCGTGGCACCTCGCGCTTGAGTGGCGCGAGGACGAAGCCGGCGAGGATGACGACCACGGCCAACGGCAGCCCGACCATGAGGGCGTCGATGCCGAGGCCGACGCCGATGAGGGCGATCGCCACCAGCCCGGCGGCGATGAGCCCCCGCCAGCGGGTGACCTCGACGCGCAGGCGGGCCAGGCCGAGCAGGGCCGGCAGCAAGGTGGTCGACGCCAGCATGGTGGCGAGCACGGTGACCGACGCCGAGATGCCCAGGCCCGACACGAACGACAGGCCGATGACGAGCATGCCGAGCAGCGAGATCACGACGGTCACGCCGGCGAAGATCACGGCGCGCCCGGCGGTATCCATGGCGATGCCTGTGGCCTCGAGCGGGTCGAGCCCCTGGTGGAGGCCTTCGCGGTAGCGGGTGACGATGAACAGCGCGTAGTCGATGCCGACGCCGAGGCCGATCATGGCGCCGATCGTCGTGGAGAACTCGGGCACGGTCGTGAGGTGCGAGATCAACATGACCATGGCGGACCCGGTGGCGACGCCGCTGATGGCGACGCCGATCGGCAGGCCCATGGCCAGCACCGAGCCGAAGGCGAGGATCAGCACCACGATGGCGAAGGCGAGCCCGAGCAGCTCGGATGACGGTGGCTCGAACTCGGCCAGGTTCTGGCCGCCGATCTCGACCCGCAGACCGTCGATCTCGGGCGCCTTCTCGGCGAGCTCCTTGCCGATGGTGCCGGCGCGGGTCTGATCGGTCTCGGGGTCGAGGGTGAGGTTGGCGAAGGCGAGCTTGCCGGCGAGGTCACCCTCGGAGGCGATCTGGAAGGCACCGGTCTCGCCGTAGGGGCTCTGGATCTCGAGGATCTCGGGGATCTCCTCGTCGATGCGGGCGAAGTAGTCCTCCATGGCCGCCTGCACCTCGGGGTCCGCGACCCCTTGGTCGGCGACGAAGACGACCTTGCCGTCCAAGAAGCTGCCCATAGCGGCGCCGAAGTGCTCCTCGACGACCTCGAAGCCCGACGCCGACTCTGACTCGGGGATCGACATCTCGTCGCTGAAGGCGGGCTGCAGGGCGCCGGCCACGACGTTGAGGGCGATGAGTCCAGCGAGCCACAGGCCCACGGTGGTCCAGCGGTGCTCGAAGCACCAGCGCCCGATGCGAGCGATCATTCCTTCTGCCTCCCGGTCGATGCCGTACCGCCGATGCGCCGTAACGATACGTGCGAGTAGC
>CAZYKR010000103.1:0-13400 GCA_964648005.1 uncultured Iamiaceae bacterium | reverse complement strand
GTGAACAAGCTCTTGACGACCGACGCCGCAGTGGCGGTGCTCGGGCCGACCGCCACCCTTGACACCGTCGTGCGCGCCGACGCGGCGCCGGGTCCGGACGGGGTCGTTGCTGGCAACCTGTACCTGGTCGGCGGCGGTGACCCGTTGCTGTTCACGGAGGGCTTCCGCGTCACCCTCAAGGACGAGGACCAGATCCAGACCGACTTCGCGGCCGTCGCCGACGCCGTCGCCGCCGCCGGGATCACGGAGGTCCGCGGCGGCATCGTCGGCGACGAGTCGCGCTACGACGCCGAGCGCGGCATCCCCACCTGGTCGTCGAGCTACCAGGCCGAAGGCGCGGCCGGCGCCCTCAGCGCCCTCGAGGTCAACCGGGGTCAGACCGGCCTGTCGCAGGACCCCGACACCCCGGCACGCGTCCGCAAGCTCGGCGACCCGCCAACGTTGGCGGCCGAGGCGCTGGCGTCGTTGCTGGCCGATCGCGGGGTCAACGTGTCGGGCCCCCCGACCGCCGGCACGGCACCCGCGGCGTCGGTCGAGGTGGCACGGGTGCCGTCCGTGCCGATCGAGGACCTCGCTGCCGAGATCCTGACGTGGTCCGACAACACCGCCGCCGAGCTGTTGACCAAAGAGGTCGGCCGTGCCACCTCGGGGTCGGGGACGACGACGGCCGGGGTCACGGCCATCCAGCAGAACCTCGCCGCCCAGGGCCTGCCGATGACGGGCGTCACGATGACGGACGGCTCCGGGCTCGATCGGGGCAACCGGGTCACCTGCGAGCTGGTCGTCGACCTGCTCGACCGCCAAGGTCCCGACTCCGCGCTGGCGGCGGGCTTGTCCGTCGCCGGGGAGTCCGGCACGTTGCGCGATCGCCTGCGGGGGTCGGCGCTGGCCGGCCGCCTGCGGGCCAAGACCGGCACCCTGTCCGAGGTCAACGCCCTCGCCGGGTTCGTCACGACCGACGACGGACGTGAGCTGACCTTCGCCATGATCGTCAACGACGACGAGGAGGAGGGCTACCAACGCCTCGACGAGCTGGCCCTGGCCCTGCTCAGCGCCACCGACGCCCCACCGGCCGAGGTGCTGGGGCCCCGATGAACGAGCGACCGATGCCGATGTTCCCGCTCGGCTCGGTGCTCGTCCCGGGCATGCTCCTGCCCCTGCACGTGTTCGAGGCCCGGTACCGGGCGCTGGTGCACGACGTGCTCGCCGCCGACGGGCGGTTCGGGGTGACGCTGATCGAGCGCGGCAGCGAGGTCGGCGGTGGTGACGAGCGCACCACCGTCGGCACCGCGGCGCAGATCGTGCAGGCAGAGGAGTCGCCGGATGGGCGGTGGGGAATCCTCGCCGTAGGTGAGGAGCGCATCCGTGTGCTGCGATGGCTCGACGACGACCCGTACCCGAGCGCCGTCGTCGAACCGTGGCCGGAGGATCCCACACCGGTGCCGCTCGAGCGCATCGACGACGTCGCCACCGTCGTGCGGCGCGCTCTGGCGCTGCACGTCGAGCTCGGTGACCTGCGTGCCGGGATCGACCTCGAGCCGGTCGACGATCCGGTGGCGGCCAGCCACCAGCTCTGCGGCGCCACGGCCCTCGGTCCTGCCGACCGCTACCGCCTGCTGTGCTGCTCCGGGCCGGCCGAGCGACTGGACCTGCTCGAGACGCTGATCGCCGATGACCTCGATCTCTCGGCGTTCCGCCTCGGTGGACCTGCGGACGGCCCGCCCCTTGCATGACGGCGTGCACGACCACTAGACCGTCGCTCGTGGCACAACGGGGGCACAAGAGCGTTCCGGAGGTCATCGCCGAGCTGTGGGAGCTGCTGCGCGACTACGCGAAGCAGGAGACCCTCGGCCCGCTGAAGAACCTCACGGGCTACCTCAAGTTCGGGGTGCCCGGCGCCGTGCTCGTGCTGACGGGCGTGCTGTTCCTGGCCATGGGCGCCCTGCGCGGCATGCAGCGGTTCCGCTTCACCCAGTACGGGTGGAACAGCGTCTGGCCGTACGCGTCGGCCATTCTCGTCCTCCTCGTGGCCATGGCGATCTGCATCGGCGTGATCAGTCGCACCCGCAAGGTCCAGATGCCCAATGACGGCAAGCTGCGCCTGCCGGACCTCGACGGCACCAAGGAGCCCTCGTGAGCGAGCCCCGCCGCATCGACCGCACCGACATCGAGGCGAAGTTCCGCGAGCTCCAGGGCGAGGTCGACGACGTCCAGGAGGAAGCGACGAACATCGCGGTCACCGTGGGTGCCATCGTCGCCGTGGTCGTCGTCGTCGCCGCCTTCGTCATCGGGCGCCGGCGCGGCAACCGCTCGCGCACGTTCGTCGAGATCCGGCGCCTGTAGCCGGTGGGTCGCATCCTCGACCTGCGCCGCCTCGCCACCGAGCGCGGGGTCTTCGGCGGTTCGGGACCTTGGGCCGTCGCCGCCGGCGTCCTGTGGGCGGGCACCGCGGTGTATCGCGCCACCCGTCCCGACGAGCGGGTCTTCTTCGTCGACGAGATCGAACCGGGCAACACGCTCGTGATCGAGCACCACCCGCGGCCGGTCCGCACCTCGAAGCGCAAGGCCCGCCGCAAGCCGCGGCGTGGCCTGGTGCGCCAGGTGCGCAAGACCCAGCGGGTGGCCGAGGCAGCCGCGGCACGGGCCGAGGCGAAGCCGACCCGCCGGAACCGACGTGCCTCCCGCAAGGCAGACGCCGCCGCCGCCGCAGCAGCCGCCGAGCTCGAGACCAAGACCTACCGGCGGCGCACGACGCGTCCGGAGCGCAAGCGCGACATCGAGGTGCGTCGGCGCGAGAGCGCCGCGCTGGTCACCCGCGAGCAGATGGAGCGCAACCGCCTGCTGCGCAAGGCGCGGCGCGCCGAAGAGCGTGCCGCCTTCTTGGCGACGTACGCATCGCGCGGCCGGACGTACTGGACGCGCCGCCGCCGCGCCTGGCTGCAGCGCCGGGCGATCCGCAAGGCGCATCGCCTCCAGCGCAGGGCTGCCGCACGAGGGCTGTGACCTGGCAGACTGACCGGCTGTGCAGGTCGTGCTCCGCAACCCTCGTCGCGAGGTCGAGATCCAGGGACCCATCAGCGTCGTGGCGCTGCTGGCTCGGCTCGACATCAACCGGGAGTCGGTGCTGGTCATCAGGGGAGACACCATCGTGCCCGGGGACGCCATGCTCGACGACGACGACCGCGTCGAGCTGCGACCCGTGATCTCGGGCGGTGCGGCGTGAAGTGCCGCGTGTGCCGGGAGCCGGCCATCATCGACGTACGTCGACAGAACGCCAACTACTGCACCGAGCACTTCCTGCGCATGTGCCGCGACCAGGTCACGAAGGCGATCGAGCGCCACGACATGCTCGCGCCCGGCGACAGCGTGCTGGTCGCCGTCTCCGGTGGCAAGGACTCGCTGGCGCTGTGGGACCTGCTGCTCGACCTGGGCTACCGGGCCGACGGTCTGTACATCGGCCTCGGCATCGGTGACTACTCGGACGCCTCCGGGGCGTGCGCCCGTGCCTTCGCCGACCGACGCAACGCGACGCTGGTGGAGGTCGACCTTCGGACGCGCTATGGCTTCGACATCCCCAACGGCGCCAAGGTCGCACGGCGCGCGCCGTGCTCGGCGTGCGGGTTGGCCAAGCGCCACGTCTTCGACGAAGCGGCGCGCCTGGGTGGCTACGACGTTGTCGTCACGGGCCACAACCTCGACGACGAGGCGGCCGTCCTGTTCGGGAACGTCCTGCGGTGGCAGACCGAGTACCTCGGACGCCAGCAGCCCGTCCTCCCGGCTCGTGACGGCTTCCCGAAGAAGGCCAAGCCGCTGATCCGTCTGGGCGAGCGGGAGATGGCTGCCTACTGCGTCGTCCGTGGCATCGACTACATCGTGGAGGAGTGCCCGATGGCCGCCGGCAACCGACACCTCGGCTACAAGGAGGCGCTCAACCAGCTCGAGTCGACGTCGCCGGGCACGAAGTTCGCCTTCTACCACGAGTTCCTCGACAAGGCGGCCGACCGGTTCGTCGGCGAGGCCGACGACGCCCGCGAGGCACTGGTCGCCTGTGACGTGTGCGGTGCCCCGACGCCATCGGGCACCTGCGCCTTCTGCCGGCTCACGGCGCGGGCCCAGGTGGAGGTCCGAACGTGAGCGGCGCCGGACGGATCTTCGCCGAGGGCGACCGCGTGCTGCTCGTGGACCGCAAGGATCGGCGCTATCTGGTCGCGCTCCAGGCCGGGCACGAGTTCCACAGCCATGCCGGCTTCCTGGCCCACGACGACATCATCGGGGCGGCGGACGGCGCCGTGTTGCAGACCACGAAGGGCGCCACCTACACCGTGCTGGCTCCGACGCTCGCCGAGTTCGTGCTCAAGATGAAGCGCGGAGCACAGGTGATCTACCCCAAGGACCTGGGCCCGATCCTGATGCTCGCCGACATCTTCCCGGGCGCCCGGGTCCTCGAGTCGGGCATCGGCTCCGGCGCCTTGTCGATGACGCTGCTGCGCGCCGGCGCCGACGTCACCGGCTACGAGGTGCGCGCCGACTTCGCCGCGCGCGCCGTCGCCAACGTCGAGGCGTATCTGGGTCCCGAGGTGCTCGAGCGCTACCACGTCGAAGAGCGCGACTGCTACGAGGGCATCGACCTGCGCGAGCTCGACCGCGTCGTCCTCGACCTGCCCGAGCCGTGGCAGGTCGTGAAGCACGCGGCCGTGGCCCTGCGGCGGGGCGGCATCCTCGTCGCCTACACGCCGAGCATCGTGCAGGCGGCCCAGACCCGCGAGGCACTCGCCGAGGCGGGGTTCGGCATGTGCGAGACCGTCGAGGTGCTCAACCGTGGTTGGCACATCGAAGGCCACGCGGTCCGCCCCGACCATCGCATGGTGGGACACACCGGGTTCCTGACGCACGCCCGCAACCTGGCCTGAGCAGTGGACCTGCTCGTGGTGTCCGCGGTGCTCGCGGGCGCGGTGGGCGGGTGGAGGATCGGCCTCGTCACCCGCCTGCTGTCGTGGGTCGGGCTCGCTCTCGGGCTCGTCGCCGCTGTCCGCCTCCTGCCGACGGTGCTCGACGCCTTCGGTGCCACCGATCCGCTGCTCGAGTTCGTGTCGGCCGCCGGGCTGCTCCTCGGGCTCGGGCTCGGCGGGCAGGCCATCGGCCTGGCGATCGGCGCCCGACTGCGGCCGAGGACCGACGACGGCGACGTGCCGGTACCCGACCGCGTCGCCGGCATGCTGGCGGGTGCCGTCGGCGTGGTCCTGCTGGTGTGGCTGCTGGCGCCGGTGGCGGTCAATGGTCCCGAGCCGCTGGCCTCGGTGGCGCAGCGGTCGAAGACGGTGGCGTTGCTCGACGACTGGCTCCCACCGCCGCCGGACGCGCTGGCGGCGTTGCAGTCGATCGCCGGCCCGGACTTCCCCCAGGTGTTCGCCGCCCTGGAGCCGGACCTCGAGCTCGACCCTCCACCGGGCGACACCGGGCTGGCGCCGGACGTCGAACGTGCGGCGGCACGCGCCACGGTGAAGGTCCGGGGCCCGGCCTGCTATCGCATCCAGACCGGCACCGGCTTCGTCGCCGGCCCCGAGCTGGTGCTGACGAACGCCCACGTCGTCGCCGGGATGGCCGAGCCGTCGGTCGAGCGTGACGACGGCACCGACCTCGCGGCCGACGTCGTGCTGTTCGACCCCGACACCGACGTGGCGCTGCTGCGCGTCCCCGGCCTGGCGCGCGAGCCGTTGGCGATCAGTGACGCTGCGGTGGGGGACACCGGCGGCGTCTTCGGCCACCCGCTCGGTCAACCGCTGCGGGTGGCGCCGTTCTCGATCGAACGGGCGGTCCGAGCCACGGGCACCGACATCTACGACGCCGACACCGTGACACGTGACGTCCTGGTGCTGGCCGCTGCGCTGGCACAGGGCGACTCGGGCGCGCCGCTGGTGGCACCCTCGGGCGAGGTCCTCGGCATGGCCTTCGCCATCGCGCCCGACCGCGAGGGGGTGGCGTACGCCTTGCCCGGTCAGCGGCTCACGGAGCTGTTGGCGGCACCGCTCGCCGCCGGGACGTCGACGGGCGCCTGCACCTGAGATCTCGGGTCAGTTGTGCTCGGGGTCATCCGGGTAGCGCGCCATCACCGCGAGCGACCCACCCTGGCGCCGCAGCACGTCGCCCCACAACGACGACGGATCACGGGTGAAGGCGTCGGAGGGGAGTGCATCGCAGACCCACCACGCACCCTGGTCGATCTCGTGCTCGAGCTGGTCGCCGCTCCACCCGGTGTAGCCGGCGAAGACCCGCAGGGTCTCGACGTGGCTCCCCAGATCGTCGGCGTCGCGACGCAGGTCCACCGTCACCAGGCGTTCGTCGGGATGGTCGCTGATCGGCTGCAGGCCGTCCACCGCGGCGCCGGGCACCTTGCGGCCGAGTGCCACGATCATGGCGTGCTGCACCGGGCCACCCTCGTACAGCACCCGCGGCTCGGCAGCGTGCAGCTCCCAACCCGGGAACGGCTCATCGACCCGGGTGAGGAGCGGGCGGTTGAGGACGAGCCCGAGCGCGCCCGAGTCCCCGTGCTCGAGCACGAGGACCACGGTGCGCCGGAAGTTCGGATCCTCGAGGATCCCGGGGACGGCGACGATCAGCCGTCCGGCGAGATCGTCTACTCGATCTCGATGAAGATGCACTCGCCGGGGCACTCCTCGGCGGACTCGATCACGGCCTCTTCCTGACCGGCCGGCACGTTGGCCAGGCCGTCGGGACCACCCGGATCCGAGAAGACCTTGTCGCCTTCCTTGACGTACGCCAGCCCGTCGTCGAGCAGCGTGAACACGTCAGGAGCGATCTCCTCGCAGAGCCCGTCGCCGGTGCAGAGATCCTGGTCGATCCAGACCTTCATCGTCTCGTCATCCTTGTTCGCAACTCGTGAGCCCGGCGCCAGTGCCGGGCCTTCCGGAGCACAGTGTACCGAACGAGCCGAATAAACCCGGGGACGCCGGTGGAAATGTGCTGCTCCCGAACGGGTGCACAGCGGAGCGTGGTACGCCGAGGTCATCGACGGCAAATCGACGCCGAACCGTCCGTGGATCTGCGTCGCGGCGCGTGTAGGGTCCCGCGCAGGCAGGACCGAGGGGGTGATTCCGATCGACCAGGCAGAGCACGAACCCACGCTGGACGCCTACGAGTCCGAGTTGGCCGAGCTGCGCGAGCAGGCGGCTGCCCTCGAAGAGGAGGTCGTCGGGCTGCGACGCCGCCTCCAGGACGCCCCCAAGCGCGTGCGAACGCTCGAGGAGCGGTTGCTCGAGACGAAGGGCCAGCTGGCGCAGGCCGTGAGCCAGAACGAGAAGCTCACCTACACCCTGCGCGAAGCGCGCGAGCACATCGCCGCCCTGCGCGAAGAGGTCGACAAGCTGACCCAGCCGCCGGCCGCCTACGGCGTGCTCCTGGGCGTGAACGACGACGACACGGTCGACGTGTTCTCGGGCGGGCGCAAGATGCGCGTGTCGGTCCATCCCGACCTCACCGCCGGGGACCTGCGCCGGGGCATGGAGGTCGTGCTCAACGAGTCGCTGAACGTGGTGCTGTCGCGCGCCGCCGAGCTCACCGGCGAGGTGGCGACGCTCAAGGAGCTGCTGGCGGACGGCACCCGGGCGATGATCGTCGGCCGGGCCGACGAGGAGCGCGTGGTCGAGCTGGCGGCCTGGGTGCTCGACGAGCGCCTCCGTGCCGGTGACACGGTGCTGATCGATCCACGATCGGGCCTGTTGACCGAGAAGCTGCCCCGGCCCGAGGTCGAGGAGTTGGTGCTCGAAGAGGTGCCCGACATCTCCTATGCCGACGTCGGCGGCCTCGACGCACAGATCGAGCTGATCACCGACGCCGTCGAGCTGCCCTTCCTGCACCAACAGCTGTTCGCCGACTACAGCCTGCCCGCGCCGAAGGGCATCTTGCTGTACGGCCCGCCCGGCTGCGGCAAGACGCTCATCGCCAAGGCGGTGGCCAACTCGCTGGCCAAGAAGGTCGCCGAGACGTCGTCCGACAAGACGGCGCGCAGCTACTTCTTGAACATCAAGGGTCCCGAGCTGCTGAACAAGTACGTCGGCGAGACCGAACGCCAGATCCGCCTCGTCTTCCAACGAGCGCGCGAGAAGAGCGAAGAGGGCTGGCCGGTCATCGTCTTCTTCGACGAGATGGACTCGCTGTTCCGCACCCGCGGCAGCGGCATCTCCTCCGACATCGAGTCGACGATCGTGCCGCAGCTGCTGACCGAGATCGACGGCGTCGAGTCGCTCAAGAACGTGATCGTGATCGGCGCCTCCAACCGGGAGGACCTGATCGACCCGGCGATCCTGCGCCCTGGCCGGCTCGACGTGAAGATCAAGATCGAGCGCCCCAACACCGAGGCGGCGGCACAGATCTTCTCCCGCTACCTGCACAGCGCCCTCCCGCTCGACGCTGGTGAGGTGACGAGCCTCGGCGGCGGCGATCGCGACAAGGCGGTCGCGGCGATGATCGAGCAGGCCGTCGACGAGATGTACGCCACCGACGCCGAGAACGAGTTCCTCGAGGTCACGTACCAGAACGGCGACAAGGAGCTGATGTACTTCAAGGACTTCAGCTCGGGGGCCATGATCGAGAACATCGTGCGTCGCGCCAAGAAGCTGGCGATCAAGCGCCAGATCGACACCGGCGACGCCGGCCTGCGCGTCGAGGACCTGCTGGCCTCGGTGCACCAGGAGTTCCGCGAGCACGAGGATCTGCCGAACACGACCAACCCCGACGACTGGGCGAAGATCTCGGGCAAGAAGGGCGAGCGGATCGTCTACGTCCGGACGTTGGTGAAGAAGCCCGAGGACGCGCAGCCCAAGGGCGGACGCTCCATCGAGCGGGTCGCCACCGGGCAGTACCTCTGAGTCTCTGCGCATGGCCGTCGCGAAGATCTGCGGGATCGAGACCGAGTACGGCATCGTCCAGCGTGGCGTACCGGAGTCGAACCCCATCTCGGCGAGCTCGCTGCTGATCAACGCGTACATCACCGAACTGGCGCGTCGCGGCACCGGCTACGGCCCGGCGCCGAAGGCGGCGTGGGACTTCGAGGACGAGTCTCCCGGCAACGACGCCCGCGGCATGCCGAACGTCGGATCGCTGGCGCCCGAGATCGAGACGCACCTCGTCAACGCCGTGCTGACCAACGGCGCCCGCTACTACGTCGACCACGCCCACCCGGAGATCTCGACCCCCGAGTGCCGCGACGCCATGGGGGTCGTGCTGTGGGACACGGCGGCGGAGCGGATCCTGGTCGAGTCGATGGCCGCCGCCCGGGCGCTGCTGCCCGAGGGGCAGGAGATCGTCGTCTACAAGAACAACTCCGACGGCAAGGGCAACTCGTACGGCTGCCACGAGAACTACCTCATGGACCGGCAGGTGCCGTTCGGGCAGGTCGTCGTGCACGCCATGGCGCACTTCATCTCGCGCCAGATCTTCGTCGGCGCCGGCAAGGTCGGCACCGAGGTGCCCGGTGCGCGCCGTGACGAGGTCCCGTTCCAGCTCACCCAGCGAGCCGACTTCTTCGAGGAGGAGGTCGGCCTCGAGACCACCCTCAAGCGCCCGATCGTCAACACGCGCGACGAACCCCACAGCGACGCCCAGAAGTACCGGCGCCTGCACGTGATCTGCGGCGACGCCAACCGGTCCGAGGTGGCGACCTTCCTCAAGGTCGGCACCACCGCCATCGTGCTGGCGATGGTCGAGGACCAGGCGCTGCCGCGCGAGTTCGTGTTCGTCAGCCCGGTCGCTGCCATGCGGGCCGTCTCGGTCGACACCGACCTGCAGCGCACCTACGAGCTCGTCGACGGCAGCCGGGTGCGAGCACTCGACATCCAGTGGGCGCTGCTCGCTGCCGCCCGGGCCTACGCCGACTCGCACGGGCTCGACGCCGTGGGCGCCGAGACGGGCGCCATCGTGCTGCGGCGGTGGGAGGAGGTGCTCACCGGCCTCGAGCGCGACCCGATGTCGCTGGCGCATCAGCTCGACTGGGTGGCCAAGTACCGGTTGCTCGAGGCCTACCGCGAGCGGCACGGCCTCGACTGGAGCGACGCCCGGCTGGCGGCGATGGACCTCCAGTACCACGACATCCGTCCGGAGCGGTCGCTCGCCGATCGCGTAGGCCTCGAACGCCTCACCACCGATGCCGAGGCGGTTCGGGCGATGGTCGAGCCGCCGACCGACACCCGTGCGTACTTCCGGGGCAAGTGCCTGCAGCGGTGGCCCGGCGACATCGTGGCGGCGAACTGGGACTCGCTCGTGTTCGACGTCGGCCAGGACCCGCTGCGGCGCGTCCCCATGATGGAACCGTCCCGCGGAACGGTCGATCACGTCGGTAGGTTGTTGGAGGCCTGCGAGACCCCCGCCCAGCTCCTCGAGCAGCTGGGGTCCTGACCGGAGACGACCATGCCAGAACGAGAGCAGATCAAGAAGACCGCACCGGCCCGCCAGGATGCCGAGGAGGTGGCCGAGACCCCCGCCACCTCCGAGAAGGGCGAGGCCCTCAAGGCGGAGCTCGACGACCTCCTCGACGAGATCGACGACGTCCTCGAGACCAACGCCGAGGAGTTCGTGAAGTCCTACGTCCAAAAGGGCGGGGAGTAGCCTCCCCGCCGTGACGATTCCCTTCTTCCGGGCCGAGGACGACCCCGGCCCCGACTTCATCGAGCTCGCCCGTCGCTCCGGCCTGCGCCCGCTGGCGCTCGAGGGCCTGGAGCACGCGGCGGTCCACGGCCGACCCGAGATCACCCACGGCACGACCGTCGTGGCCATCCGCCACGCCGACGGCGTCGTGATGGCCGGCGACCGGCGAGCGACGGCCGGCAACCTCATCGCCCATCGCGCCATCGAGAAGGTGTTCCCGGCCGATCACCACTCGGGCGTCGCCATCGCCGGCGCCGCCGGCCCGGCCATGGAGATGGTGAAGCTCTTCCAGCTCCAGCTCGAGCACTACGAGAAGGTCGAGGGCCACGCCATCTCGCTCGAGGGCAAGGCGAACCAGCTCGGCCAGATGGTCCGCTCGCACCTCCCGGCCGCGATGCAGGGCATGGCGGTCGTCCCGCTGTTCGCCGGGTACGACCTGCGCCGTCGGGCGGGGCGGCTGTTCCAGTACGACGTGACCGGCGGCCGGTACGAGGAGTCGAACTTCGCCGCCACCGGCTCCGGCAGCCTCCACGCCGCCACGGTCATCAAGCTCGGCTTCCGCGAGGGCCTGGCCCGCGGCGAGGCCGTGGACCTGGCGATCTCCGCCCTCTTCGAGGCCGCCGACGAGGACTCCGCCACCGGCGGCCCGGACGCCATCCGAGGCATCTATCCCGTCATCGCCGTCATCACGGCCGACGGGTTCCAGCGCCTCGGCGACGACGAGATCGCCGAGCGCTTCGCCGGTCTGCTCGAGTCCATGGCGGAGCGCAACGCCGTGCGGCGCCGCGTCCCCGAGACGTCCACCGACCTGGGGGAGGACGGCGCATGAGCATGCCCTTCTACGTCGCGCCTGAGCAGGTGATGAAGGATCGGGCGGACTACGCCCGCAAGGGCATCGCCCGCGGCCGCAGCCTCGCCGCCGTCGCCTGCACCGACGGCATCTTGATCTGTGCCGAGAACCCGTCGAGCACGCTGCGCAAGATCTCCGAGATCTACGACCGCATCGCCTTCGCCGGTGTCGGCAAGTACAACGAGTTCGACCAGCTGCGCATCGCCGGCGTCCGCCATGCCGACCTCAAGGGCTACTCGTTCAGCCGCGAGGACGTCGATGCCCGCAGCCTCGCCAACCAGTACGCCCAGATCCTCGGCCAGATCTTCACCCACGAGATGAAGCCACTCGAGGTCGAGATCCTCGTCGCCGAGGTGGGGGAGGAGGCGGGTGCTCACCAGCTCTTCCACATCCTCTACGACGGCACGGTCATGGACGAAGCCCACTTCACCGTGCTCGGCGGCGAGGCCGAGGCCATCGCCGAGCGCCTCGAGCAGGGGTGGCGGGACGACCTCAGCGCCGCGGAGGCGATGATGGTGGTCGTCCGGGCGCTGGCCGGCGACGACCGCCAACTCGGTCCGGACGAGCTCGAAGCGGCGCTGCTGGTGTACACCGACGAGCGCCGGGCCTTCCGGCGCCTCGAGCGTCCGGCCATCGCCGAACTGCTCGGCGGGGGGTGAGCGGGTGGAGCGCAGGATCTTCGGTCTCGAGAACGAGTACGGGGTCACCTGCACGCTCCGCGGCCAGCGCCGCCTCAGTCCCGACGAGGTCGCCCGGTACCTGTTCCGGCGGGTCGTGTCGTGGGGGCGCTCGTCGAACGTCTTCCTCGCCAACGGCGCGCGCCTGTACCTCGACGTCGGTTCGCACCCCGAGTACGCCACCCCGGAGTGCGACGCCGTCGACGACCTGGTCGCCCACGACCGTGCCGGCGAGCGGATCCTCGAACAGCTCCTGGAGTCGGCGGAGCAGCGACTCTCGGAAGAAGGCATCCGGGGCACCATCTACCTGTTCAAGAACAACACCGACTCGGCCGGCAACTCCTACGGCTGCCACGAGAACTACCTGACCTCGCGCCGCGACGACTTCAGCCAGTACGCCGAGGTGCTGATCCCGTTCCTGGTGTCTCGCCAGATCTACGCCGGTGCCGGCAAGGTGCTGCAGACCGCTCGCGGTGCCATGTTCTGCATCAGCCAGCGCGCCGAGCACATCTGGGAAGGCGTCTCGTCGGCCACGACGCGGTCGCGTCCGATCATCAACACCCGCGACGAGCCCCACGCCGACGCCGAGCGCTACCGGCGGCTGCACGTCATCGTGGGCGACTCGAACATGAGCGAGTACACGACGTTCCTGAAGGTCGGCGCCGCTGCCCTCCTGCTGCGCATGCTCGAGGACCCGCTGGTGCAGCCCCGGGACATGACGCTCGAGAACCCCATCCGCGCCATCCGCGAGATCAGCCACGACCTCACCTGCCAGCGCCGGGTCCGCCTCGCCAACGGGCGCGAGATGTCGGCCCTCGACATCCAGCGCGAGTACCTCGACCGGGCCCTCAAGTACGCCGAGCGGCGCGACCTGCAGCCGCTCGAGAAGCGGGCGCTCGACATGTGGGAGCACTGCATCACCAACCTCGAGATCGACCCGTTCCGACTCGACCGCGAGGTCGACTGGGTCATCAAGCACAACCTGGTCGAGCGCTACCGGGCCAAGCACGACCTGCCGCTCAGCCACCCGCGCGTCGCCCTGCTCGATCTGCAGTACCACGACGTCAGCCGCACGCGCGGGGTCTTCTACAAGCTCCAGGACCGCGGCCTGGTCGAGCGCACCGTGACCGACGCCATGATCGACGAGGCGGTCGAGTCGCCCCCGCAGACCACCCGGGCCCGCCTGCGGGGCGAGTTCATCCGCCGCGCCAAGG
>CAZYKR010000102.1:0-13452 GCA_964648005.1 uncultured Iamiaceae bacterium | reverse complement strand
CGAGCGAGGGCCTGGTCCTCGACGCCGCCGCCGGCCCGCAGCTGCTGCTTCCGGCCCTCGCCGCCGCCGTCGTGGCCAAGATGACCGACCTGCCCCGCGCCGTGCTCGCCGGCGTGGCGCTCGGCGTGCTCGACCAGGTCACGCGTTGGAACGTCGACAAGCAGTCGGTCACGAGCGTCGTGTTCCTCGTCGTGATCCTGGTGGCGCTGCTCGTCCAGAAGGGCGTCGGCGGCCGCACCGCGGAGGGGGACGACGTGTGGTCGACGGCGCCGGGGCGTCGCATGCCCGAGGCGTTGGCCCGGCTCGGCCAGGTGCGCATCACCCGGCGGGTGCTGGCGGCGATCGGCATCGTCATCGTGCTCGGGTTGCCGTTCGTCGCCACGGCGTCGCAGCTCAACCGCGTCAGCGTGGCCCTGCTGCTCGGCATCCTCGTCATCTCGGTGGTGCTGCTCACCGGCTGGAGCGGTTCGGTGAGCCTCGGCCAGGCGGCCATCGCCGGGGTCGGCGGCGTCGTCGTGGCCAACCTCGTCGGCCGCGCCGAGGTCGACCTGTTCCTCGGGCTGCTCGCCGCCGCCGGAGCGGGCGCGCTGCTGGCGGTGCTGCTGGGCCTGCCGGCCCTGCGAGTGGCCGGGCTGTTCCTGGCCGTGACCACTCTGGCCTTCGCCGTCGCCGTCGACTCCTTCTTCTTGAACCCGGTGAACTTCCCGGACCAGATCCCGGACTCGTTCTCGCGGCCGGTGCTGTGGGGCACCTTCGACGCCGGCAGCGAATCGGTGCTGTACCTGCTGTGCCTCGGCGTGCTGGCCATCACCATCGTGGCCGTGACCGGCATGCGCCGGGCCCGCACGGGCCGCAGCTGGCTGGCCGGGCGCGACAACCGGCGCGCCGCCGAGGCCGCCGGCATCGGCACCGTCCGCAGCCGACTCGGGGCCTTCGTCATCTCGGGCATGATCGCCGGCGTCGCCGGCGGCCTCTACGTCCAAGTGCTGGGCGGCGTCGGCTACCACACGTTCGAGCCGGCGATGAGCTTGCTCGTCTTCTCGATGGCCGTCATCGGCGGCATGTCGTCGATCGGCGGTGCGCTGCTGGGCGTGGTCCTGGTGCAGGGCATCGCGTATGTCGTGCCCACCTACCAGCTGATCATCACCGGGGCCGGCACCCTGCTCGTCCTGCTCGGCGTCCCGCAGGGCCTCATCCAGGTGGTGCGCAACCTCGAGATCCGCTTGCAGCGGCGGGTGGCGCTGGCGCGCGGCATCGAGCTCGACGACGAGGTCGGTGGTCCCGGCGGGGCGGACAGCGCCGGCGCCGCGCTGCGCCGGCCGCTCGAGCGGCTGCAGGCGCGACGCGCGGCGCGGGCCGAGGCCAAGGCCGCCCCCGGCCTGGTGGCGGGGTCACGCACCCTGGTGTGCCGTGACGTCGAAGCCTCCTACGGGCCCATGCAGGTGCTGTTCGGGGTCGATCTCGAGGTGCGCCCGGGCGAGCTGGTGGCCCTGCTCGGCACCAACGGCGCCGGCAAGTCCACGCTGCTGCGCTGCGTCACCGGCCTGTTGCCGCCCGACGCCGGCACCGTCGACCTCGACGGCGCCCCGCTGCGCGGCCTGCACCCCGAGGAGGTCGCCCGGCGCGGCATCTCGCTGATGCCAGGCGGCCGGGGGCTGTTCGGCTCGCTGACCGTCGTCGAGAACCTGCGCCTGGCGGCATGGCTGCGCCACGGCGAGCGCGACGCCGTGGCCACCGTGCGGCGCGAGGCGCTCGAGCTCATGCCTCGGCTCGGTGACCGGCTCGACGTCAAGGCGGCCGACCTCTCCGGTGGCGAGCAGCAGATGCTGTCGCTGGCGATGGCGCTGGCCACCCGCCCCGAGGTGCTCTGCATCGACGAGCTGTCGCTCGGCCTGGCGCCGACCGTCGTCGCCGACCTGGTCGAGCACGTGCGGGCGGTGCACGCCGCGGGCACGACGGTCGTCATCGTCGAGCAGAGCGTCAACGTGGCGCTGCTGCTGGCCGAGCGCGCCGTGTTCCTCGAGAAGGGCGCGGTGACCTTCACCGGCCCGACGGCCGAGCTGCTCGAGCGACCCGACGTGCTGCGCTCGGTCTTCGTCGGCAACGCCGACGCCGCACGCGCCACCCGTCGTGACCCGGCCGCCCCGGTGGCACCGGCGCGGGCGGAGGAGGTCCGGTCCCGCGGCGTGGCGTTGGAGTGCGTCGGGCTCACCAAGCGTTACGGCGGTGTCACGGCCGTCGACGACGTCCACCTGCACCTCGCCCCTGGCACGATCGTCGGCATCATCGGCCACAACGGTGCGGGCAAGACGACGCTGCTCGACTGCATCTCGGGCTTCACGCCCATCGACGGCGGATCGATCCTGCTCGGGGGCACCGACGTCTCGGGACTCCCGCCGTACCGGCGGGCCATCGCCGGGTTGGGCCGATCGTTCCAGGAGGCGCGCCTGTATCCGTCGCTGACCGTGCACGAGACGGTGGCGGTGGCGCTCGATCAGCACCTCGCCAACCGCGATCCGTTGGCCGCCGCCCTGTGGCTGCCGGTGGCCCGCGACGCCGAGGCCGCCGCCGCCGAACGGGCCGACGAGCTGCTGGAGCTGCTCGGCCTCACCCGGTATCGATCGCACCTGACCGCCGAGCTGTCGACCGGCACCCGCCGCATCGTCGAGCTGGCTTGCATCCTGGCCCAGGACCCGGCGGTGGTGCTGCTGGACGAGCCCTCGGCGGGCGTGGCGCAGCGCGAGACCGAGGCGCTGGGACCGCTGCTGCGTCAGGTGCAGCAGGTCACCGGCTGCTCGCTGCTCATCATCGAGCACGACATGGCGCTGATGAGCTCGCTCTGCGACGAGCTGGTGGCGATGGAGCTCGGGCGCATCATCACCCGCGGGGCCCCCGCCGACGTGCTGGCCCATGAACGCGTCATCGCCTCGTACCTCGGCACCGACGAGCAGGTCATCCACCGCTCGGGCACCGGCGCCGCCACGCCGGACCCGGGCACCGCACCGGCGGCGCCCACCCCGTTCTGAGACGGTCGGTCCCGAGCCGCTAGGTTGCCGGGGTCGTTGTCCGAGGACGAGCCGTGGGAGGGCCGATGTCCAAGCCGATGTCCAAGCCGATGTCCAAGTCGAAGAAGTCCGTGAGCCTCACGGTCGCCATGGCCGGCGCGCTGGCGCTGGCGGGCGGCGCCTGCTCGTCGAGCGACACGACCTCGTCCGGCGACGGTTCGGGCAGCGCGGGCTCGACGCCCGGCTCGGCGTCGCCGTCGGGCACGACCGGGTCCGAGATGGCGATGTGCGAGACCGACCTGCGACTGGTCAACACGGCGGCCGACGAAGCGCTGGCCGGCGTCAGCGACGGCCCGATCGACATCGTCACCGCCTGGGCGGACGAGGGCCCGCACCCCGACAACACCGTCAACTACGACACGACGCTCAGCTTCGCCGTCTCGTCCGCCGAGATCCCGGTCGACGAGCAGTTCGGCTACTCGATCCCCGTCGGTGAGCCGGAGAACCTCGGCGCCGAGGATGTGTACCTGTCCGTCTCCGTGACCTCGGACGACACCATCGCCGCCGGCATGACCTTCACCGACGCCTCGACGACCTCGACGTCGGACACCGCGCCGGAATCCGATGGCGAGATCAATTTCATCGCCGCCTGGATCGGTGAGAACCGGCTCCTGCTCGGGGACTCCGTCGTGACGATCACCGAGCTCACCGACGACATGGTGTGCGGCGAGATCTCCTCGGTCACCGACACCGACCTGCAGACGTTCGTCGGCATCGAGGGCACCTTCGCCCTCGATCGCATCCAGGCGTTGGAAGCCGCCGCCGAGGAGGCCGAGTCGGGCTCGGGTTCGGGTTCGGGGAGCTCGGGTTCGGGGAGCTCGGGTTCGGGGAGCTCCGGCTCGTCCAGCACCGCGGGTGACGGCTCGGCGTCGGAGACGACGGCGCCGGGCGAGCCGACCTGAGGCGAGCGGAAGCTGAGGCTCAGACGGCCTCGACCACCGTCGCCTTGGTCAGCTGCCAGCCCGAGAACAGCAGCAGCAGGCCGAACAGGATCAGCTGGATCGCGACGAGATAGGCCACGACCGTGAGCGTGGTGTCCGGCCACGCCATGACCATCACGCCGAACACCAGCCCGACCCCGCCGCGCAGCAGCAGCGTCGATCGTCCCTGCTCCTTGCCGACCTGTGTGGCGAGCACGAGTGCCAGCACCGAGGTGAGGACCAGGTCGAGGCCGAAGAGCCACACGATGACCGTCAGCGAGATCTCGGGCCACACCACCAAGGCCACGCCGAACCCGATGTTGAGCAGGCCGCGCGCCAGGAACAGGCCCCACAGCGAGCCCTTGCGGTGGGTCGTGATCGCCTCGAAGGCCTCGGACAGGCCGATGACCAACAGGAGCACCCCGGCGAGCCGGCCGACGAACACGAACGTGCGGTCGGTCCAGAAGATCAGGACGATGCCGGCGATGAGGCACAGCGCGCCGATGCTGTAGGCGAGGATCCGCGATCCCCGCAGGACGTCGACGGCGCCGCGGCGGTCGTCAGCCATGTGCAGACCTCCTGCAAGAGTTGGTGCACACGGTACGACCGCCCCGGCGCCGGGACGCGGACGCTGCGGCCGAGCCGCAGCCGATGGCGTGTCGGGTCAGCCCCGAGCGGCGGCGAAGCCTCGCTCGAGGTCGGCGATGATGTCGTCGATGGTCTCGAGGCCGACCGACAGGCGCACCAGGCCCGGCTCCACACCGGCGGACAGCTGCTCGTCGGCGGTGAGCTGCGAGTGCGTCGTCGACGCCGGATGGATCACCAGGCTGCGGACGTCGCCGATGTTGGCGACGTGGCTGTGCAGCGTCAGCGCCTCGACGAACCGCTTGCCCGCCTCGCGGCCGCCCTTGATGACGAACGCCGGCACCGAGCCGTAGCCGCGGCCGCCCGTCATGCGCTCGGCGACCTCGTGCCACGGCGACGAGGCGAGCCCGGCGAAGGCCACCGACTCGACCTGGTCGTGGCCGTCGAGGAAGGCCACGACGGCATCGGCGTTGGCGCAGTGGCGCTCCATGCGCAGGCTGAGCGTCTCGAGGCCCTGCAGCAGGAGGAAGGCGTTGAACGGCGAGATGGCGGCGCCGATGTCGCGCAGCAACTGGACGCGGGCCTTGATGATGTACGAGCCGGCACCGAGGGCGGGCCAGTAGGCGAGGCCGTGGTAGCTCGGGTCGGGCTCGGTGAACATCGGGTGGCGGCCCGAGGCGCCGAAGTCGAACGTGCCGCCGTCGACGATGGCGCCGGCGATGGCGGTGCCGTGGCCCCCGATGAACTTGGTGGCCGAGTGCACGACGATGTCGGCGCCGTGCTCGATCGGGCGGATCAGCCAGGGCGAGGCCACCGTGTTGTCGATGATCAGCGGCAGCGACAGCTCGTGGGCGGCGTCGGCGACGGCGCGGATGTCGAGCACGTTGTTGCGGGGGTTGCCGATCGACTCGCCGTACCAGGCCTTGGTGTTGTCGCGGGTGGCGGCGCGCCAGGCGTCGAGGTCGTCGGGGTCCTCGACGAAGCTCACCTCGATGCCCATCTTGGGCAGCGTGTGATGGAACAGGTTGTAGGTGCCGCCGTACAGCGAGGCGGCCGACACGATGTGGTCGCCCGACTCGGCGAGGTTCAGGATCGCCAGCGTCTCGGCGGCCTGGCCCGAGGCGACGGCGAGGGCGCCGGGGATGCCGACCGCCGTAGCGGTGCCGCCCTCGAGCGAGGCGAGGCGGGCCTCGAAGACGCCCTGGGTCGGGTTCATGATCCGGGTGTAGATGTTGCCGATCTCGCTGAGGGCGAACAGGTTGGCGGCGTGGTCGGAGTCACGGAACTGGTACGCCGTGGTCTGGTAGATCGGCACGGCGCGCGCGCCGGTCGTCGGGTCGGGCTCCTGGCCGGCATGGATCTGTCGGGTCTCGAAGCCCTGGGTCTCGTCTGCCACGGGTCTGCTCCTCGGGTTGCTGGCTCGGTCTTGGATGGCTCGGTCGTCTCGCGGTGTCTCGTCGTCGAATCGATCGGCCGGCCACGCGTGGACGGTCCGGCGCGTCGATCGCGACGGGGGAGTCTGGCAGACCTGCCCGTCCGGTGCTCCCGCCCGCCTGCCCGGTCCGGTGCGACCGGTGCGACCGGTGCGCTCGCTCGGTGCGCGGCGCCTGCCGGCCGTCGCCCGGAGTCGTCGGGCAGCAGCGGTCGCTTCCCCCCACGGTCGTGACCGATTCGACCGTGCACATCGCGTCACGATGGAGCGTGATCTGCACGGTCGTTCGGTCGTCGGTCGTACCCGATTCGACCCGGCAGATCGCGTCACTAGGTGACGGAAGCTGCCGGGTCGTTCCGTCGTCGGTCGTGCCAGATGCGACCGGACAGCGCGACCCGGTTGGTCGGTCGGCCGAGACTCGGACGTCAGGTGGCGGCGCGACTGTCGTCAGGTGGCGGTGCGCCTCAGGCGGCGGCGGTCGTGCCGGCGGCGAAGCCCGACACCTTGATGCCCATGATGTGGTCGTCGTAGGCATGCACGACCGGGTCGTTCCCGGCGGCGCCGGCGACGACCATGGCCGGTAGCAGGTGCTCCTCTCGGGGATGGGCGATGCGGGCGGCGGGGGCGTCGGACCAGTGCGCCAGTGCCGTGGCCCGGTCGTCCGGCGCCGCCGTCATGGCCTGGGTCAGCCAAGCGTCGAACCGCTCCGACGGCTCGGTGTAGCTCGGATCCATGCCTCGCATGTTGTGGTAGCTGAAGCCCGATCCGATCAGCAGGACGCCCTCGTCGCGCAGCGGCGCCAACGCCTGGCCGATCGCCAGGTGCTCGGCCGGGTCGAGCCCGGCGCGCAGCGAGATCTCGACGACCGGGATGTCGGCGTCGGGGAACATGACGAGCAGCGGCACGAACACGCCGTGGTCCCAGCCCCGCTGGCCGTCGAGCCGGGCGGGAAGGCCGGCGGCGCCGACGAGGCCGATCACCTGCCGAGCCAGCGTCGGATCGCCGGGCGCCGGGTAGCTGAGCTCATAGGTGTGGGCGGGGAAGCCGTAGTAGTCGAACAGCAACGCCGGGGTCGGGTGGCTGGTGACGGCGACGGCGTCGTCCTCCCAGTGCGCCGAGATGACGGCGATGGCGCGCGGCCGCTCGGGCAGCATCGAGGGAATGGCACGCAGGTGGGCCGCCAAGCCGTCCCAGGTGTCGGCCGGGCTCCAGTCCATGAAGAAGCACGGGCCGCCGCCATGGGAGATGAAGATCGCCGGCTGCCGGGCGGGCGTCGGAGTGTTGGGGGCGCCGGCGGTGTCATCGCCGTCGTTGTCGAGCTCGGTCATGGTCGCCTCCTGGCTCAATACTTGCACAAACAACTAAATGGCGCCATCTGTTCCCATGGGTTGCTGACCCGAAGCTGCGCAGCACCTGACGGTTGTGACACGGCGTTCACAGATCCGCCGACTCCCCGACACAGAGCCTCCGTACGGTCGGCGCCCATGGAGCTATCGATGGGGGACGAGCCGTCGGGTCAGCGGCTGTCGGGTCAGCAGCCGTCGGCCGATCAACTCGCCGACCTGCGAGTGCACTTCCGTACCGTGCACGGCTACCGGCGGGCCTACCGCATCGCCGGATCGGGCCCGCCGCTGTTGCTGTTGCACGGCATCGGCGATTCGTCGGTGAGCTGGGTGCCGATCCTCGATCGGCTGGCGCAGTCGTTCACCGTCATCGCCCCCGACCTGCTCGGGCACGGCAACTCGGCCAAGCCCCGCGCCGACTACTCGGTGGCGGCGTACGCCAACGGCATGCGGGACCTGCTCGAGGTCCTCGACATCGAGCGGGTCACCGTCGTCGGCCACTCGCTCGGCGGCGGGGTGGCGGCCCAGTTCGCCTACCAGTTCCCCGAACGGTGCGAGCGCCTGGTGCTCGTCGCCAGCGGCGGCGTCGGCCGCGACGTGACGGTGATGCTGCGGGCGCTCTCCGCCCCGGCAGCCGAGCTGGCCATGGTGCCGATGCAGCTGCCGGTCGCCCGCAGCCTCGTGCGGCTCGGCTTCGGCGTGTTGCGCCTGGCCGGGACCAAGCTCGGCGCCGACGCCGACGAGCTCCTGCGGGTGATCGAGGGCCTGCCCGACGCCGATGCCCGCACGGCGTTCATCCGCACGTTGCGCTCGGTGGTCGACTGGCGGGGCCAGGTGGTGACGCTGCGCGACCGGGCGTACCTGGCCGAGGCGATGCCGATCCAGATCGTCTGGGGAGGTCGCGACGGGGTCATCCCGGTCGAGCACGCGGCGCTGGCGGCGGCGGCGATGCCCGGGAGCCGCCTCGAGATCTTCGACGACGCCGGGCATTTCCCCCACCACGCCGACCCGGAGCGGTTCGTGGGGTTGCTCGAGGACTTCGTGTTCGAGACCGAGCCGATGTCGCACGAGCCGCAGCGCTGGCGCGACCTGCTCGTGCGCGGCGCCCGGCCCGACGTCCGCCCGGCCGCCGCCACCGTCGCCGACCTGTTGGCGTCGGCCAACGCCGCCGCAGCCGTCACCGAGGCGACCAGCGGGTCCTGACCAGAGCCGCACGCCGCAGGCAGTCGCCGGCCGACGCCGGCCGAGCGCTGAGGCATGATGGCCCGGTGGAACCCGGCGAGGCACGACAGCTCTGGCACCTGCTCGAGACCATCCATGCGGTGACCTACTTCTCGCCGACCTGCCGGCAGGGTCACACCGACCTCGGCTTCGCCGGCTTCTGGATGGGCTACTTCGGCACGCGGGCGGCGCCCCTCGGTGCCGTGCCTCCCGAGCTCGTGGCCGCCACGTTCTACGGCTTCCACGGCTCGATGGTGGAGCGGGCGATTCCCGACGCCTGGGACCACGTATCGCCGGCCGACGCCGTCGAGGGCCGGGCCGCCGTGGCGGCGACGGCACTGCGCGAGCTGGTCGAGCCCATCGAGATCGTGGCCGAGGACATCGTCACCATCCTCGACCCCGCCCTCGAGACGGCCGACATCGGCGGGCGGCCGCTGGCGGCGGCGAACATGGCGATCGGCCCGCTGGAGGAGCCGGTCGCCGATCTGTGGCAGGTGACGACGACGCTGCGCGAGCACCGCGGGGACGGCCATGTCGCCGTGCTGGTCGCCGAAGGCATCGGCGGCTGCGAGAGCCACGTGCTCTTCGGCGCCGAGGCCGGTCTGCCGCCGGAGCTGTACCTCGAGAGCCGAGGCTGGCCCGAGCAGGAGTGGCAGGACGCCATCGAGGTCCTGACCGCCGCCGGGTTGCTGGCCGATGGCGCCTTGACCGAGCGCGGCGCCCGGCTGCGGGCTCACGTCGAGCAACGCACGGACGAGCTGGCCGCCGCGCCCTATGCCGCCATCCGGCCCGAGCGTCGCGCCCAGCTGCTCGACCTGTTGGTGCCCGTCGCCGGGTCGATCGTCGAGGCGGGCATCATCCGCTACCCGAACCCGATGGGCCTCCCCGAAGTCGCCTGAGCTGCGCTCCGCCTCCCTCGATCATGCGTTCTGGTAGTGGAACCGGTCGGTTTCCCGACCGGTTGCCCCACCGGAACGGAGGGGTTGCGTTCTGGTAGTGCAGGCGGTCGGCTACGCGACCGGTTCCACTACCGGAACGGTGAGGAACGGCGGGGCAGGACCGGAACGGCCAGCCGGGCGTCGTTGCTCGTCGGCTCAGTCGAAGGGGGTGGTGACCAGCTCGGGGCGTCCGCCGTTGGCGCACAGCACGAACCGGTGGATGCGCCCGGCCCGGAAGCTCGGGTCGTACCAACGCGCGGTGTAACGGTGCGACGGCGAGGTCGCCCGCTCGGCGGGGTCCTCGCCGGCGGTGATGTCGCGCGCTTCGGGCAACGGCCCACGGTGGCGGACCTCGAGCTGCCAGCGCTGGTCGTCGACGGGCATGCCGTCGCGGCTGCGGGCCAACCGCCAGGTGCGGCCACCATCGTCTGAGCACTCGACGCGCGCCATCGGCTCGTGCCAGACCAGCGCGTCGGGCGCCACGTCGGCCCACTCCAGCTCCCAGCAGCCGTCGTCGTCGGGCGTCGGATCGATGAAGCGCGCCGGCCCCAGCGCCACTCGCTCGACCGCTTCGGCTGGCGCCGGTGCGGCGGCCACCGGATCGAGCAGCGATGGCGGGACGAACCGGCGGATCTTCAGGTCGAAGCGCCGCTCGGCCACGCAGTCGGCAACCGTGCCGGTACCGCCGCCGGCCAACACGAGCCGCGCCAGGGCCGCCGCCTGGTTCGTGAAAAACGGCTGCGCCGGGCGGCCGTAGAGCGTGTGGCCGCCCTCGTAGAACTGCAGGTCGTACTCCTCGGGGGTGGCGAGGTAGCCGTAGTACTCGCCGGCCACCGACGACACGATGACCCGGTCGGCGTCGAGGTCCATGCCGGCGTCGCTGCCGGCGGCGGCCACGGCGGCGGCGATCCGGCGGCCGGACATGACGGTGATCTCGAACGGCATGCCGACGAGCACGGCACCACCGAGGCGCAGCACGCTGATCGGCACCACCCGCGGGAACGCCGCCAGCGGCAGCACGACCGGCTGCAGCCAGCGCGTGCCGACCACCCACTTGCGCCCCTGCGGATGCGTTGAGCGCCACGGCTTGGGGCTGCCCGCCTTGAACGGCGGGATGCGCCACACCACCGGCGTCACGTTCTCGTGGGCGCCGGCGATGAGGGCGGCGCCGACGGCTGGGCGGCGCGGGATCGACACGCCGTCGATCGTCGTCGCTCCCGGCCGATCGAGATCGAGCTCGCGCAGGCCGGCGGCCAGCGGCAGGTCGTCGCGCAGCTCGAGGCCGAGCCGGTCGTGCAGGGCGGCCGCCTCGGCGCCGATCGCCCGGCCGATGCGCTGGGCCTCGACATGGCCGGCACGCGTCGGGCGCAGCGCCGGCGCCACGTCGGCGTGGGTGCCCTCGATGGCGCCGCAGACGGCCCGATGGCCGTAGGTCGTCTCGATGCGGTGGTCGAGCTCACCGACGAGGTAGGCCCACAGGTCGGCGTTGTACTCGGGCGCGTGCATCGAGATGCCCGTGCCGTGCACCGAGAACACGACCACGGCGGCGAGCGGCGTCGTGGCGGCCGAGCCTCCCGGGTCGAGCGTGTCCGCCCGGATGAGGTGGAGCTGCGGGTTGATGCTCACCCACTTGCGCTGGGGTGCGGTGCGCCGGTCGATGATCTCGTCGTTGCGGACGTGCGGCGACAGCGACCGGTTGCGGGTCAGACCCCACACGTCGGTGCTGCCGACGGCGAGCCGGGCCGGGCTCCGGGTGTCGTGCGCCTCGACGACGGCGCCGGCGATGCGCTCGGCGATCCAGCCGGCGAACACCGGGTCGAAGCCCGACCGGCTCGAGGCGAAGCGGTTGTAGAAGTCGGTGCCCAGGAACTGGCCCGGTCCGGCATGGGTGTGGGTGGCGCCGATCATCAGCCCGGCGATGGGGATGTCGGTGCGCTCGGCGACGGCTCGGGCCACGAGGTGGTGCACCACGGACGAGCCGCCGAGCAGGTCACACTGCACGATCGCCAGCGACGTCGTGCCCGACCGCAGGTGCAGCACCCGGGCACGCAGCCGGGTGCGGAACCCGTCGCCGATGTGGGCGTGCGACGAGTAGCCGGCCTTGGGCAGGCCCGGCGGTGGCGTGAGGTCGACCTCGGCCGCCCCGGCCAGCAGGCCGTCGACGTGGGGGAGCGGTACGGCACTCGGCGGGCGCAGGGCGAACGTCGCCCGCCGGGCGTCGCCGTACCAGAACGGGGCGAGGGGGCTGTCACCGAGCAGCGGCTCGGCACGATGGGACGGGTCGGCAGGCATGGAGGTGCCATGCTACGAGCGACCTACGAGCGGCGCCGACGAGGGGGAACGGACATGGGCATCTGCATGGTGACAGGAGCGAGCACCGGGATCGGCCGGGCGACGGCGGTGCGCCTGGCGGCAGACCACGAGCGGGTGTGGGCGGCGGCCCGCAACCCCGATGCCGCCAGCGAGCTGCACGACGCCGTGGCGGCCGCCGGCATCGGCGATCGGGTGCGCACCGTGACCCTCGACGTCGACGACGACGCCTCGGTGGCCGAGGCGTTCGACCGGGTCGTGGCCGAGTCCGGGCCGATCGACGTGCTGGTCAACAACGCCGGCATCTCGGGGTCGGGCACCATCGAGGACACGCCGCTCGAGGAGTTCCGTCGCCAGATGGAGACCAATGTGTTCGGCGTGCTGCGGTGCACGAAGGCGGTCGTGCCGTCGATGCGCCAGCGTGGCAGCGGCACGATCGTCAACGTGTCGTCGCTGGCGGGACGTGTCGTGCGTGCCGCCATGGGTGCGTACGGGGCGACGAAGTTCGCCGTCGAGGCGTTGAGCGAGTCGCTGGCCCAGGAGCTGGCGCCCTTCGGCGTCCGGGTGGCGATCATCGAGCCCGGCGTCATCGCTACGCCGATCTGGGTGAAGTCGGCACCGCCACCCGCCGACTCGGCCTACGCCGAGGCCGGGCGCGCCACGATGACCTACTTCACCCGCATGCTCTCGGAACCGACGCCGCCCGAAGCGGTCGCCGACACCATCGCCGAGGCCATCACCACCACGGCGCCGAAGCTGCGCTACCCGGTCGGGTGGGACGCCGTGCAGATCATCGAACGTCGCCGCGGCGTCGCCGACGAGGACCTGGTGGCCATGAGCGCGCTCGGCCACGACGAGTGGGCGACCGCCTTCGGCGAGGCCTTCGGCATCGACCTGATCTGAGCGACGCCTCTGGGGGTGCCCGAGGTTGGTGCTCAGGTGAGCTCGCGCTTGAGCACCTTGCCGGTCGGGTTGCGGGGGAGCTCGTCGAGGAACACGACGTCGCGCGGCACCTTGTAGCCGGCGAGGGTGGCCTTGACCAGCGCCTTGACGCCGTCCTCGTCGAGCGTGGCGTCGGCACCGAGGACGACGAACGCCTTGAGGCGCTGGCCGAACTCGTCGTCGGGCACGCCGATGACGGCCACCTCGACGACGTCGGGGTGCTCGGCGATGCAGTCCTCGACCTCGCGGGGGAAGACGTTCTCGCCGCCGCTGACGATCATCTCGTCGTCGCGGCCGACGACGTGCAGGCGACCGGCGCTGTCGAAGAAGCCGGTGTCGCCGGTGCTGACCAGCTCGCCGACGCGGGCCTTGTCGCCGCCACCGGTGTAGCCGTCGAAGGTCAGCTCGCTGCCGACGAAGATGCGTCCGGTCTGGCCGTGGGCCACCGGCCGGTCGTGCTCGTCGAGCAGTTCGACGCGGGTGTGCAGCGGCGGGCGCCCTGCGGTGGCGGGGTCGGCGCGCAGGTCCTCGGGCGTGGCGATCGTCGCCCAGCCGACCTCGGTGGAGCCATAGAGGTTGTAGAGGTTGTCGCCGAACTCGTCCATCCAGCGAGTGGCGAGGCCGCCCGGGATGGCGGAGCCGCTCAACGGCACGACGCGCAGCGAGGACGTGTCGTAGCGGCGGCGGACGTGCTCG
>CAZYKR010000101.1:0-13493 GCA_964648005.1 uncultured Iamiaceae bacterium | reverse complement strand
AAGGTGGCGTGGTCGGCGGCGATGATGAACTCGACCTCGCCGAGCATGTAGAAGGCGCCGCCGCAGGCCATGCCGTTGACGGCGGCGATGACCGGCTTCCACAGGTCGTTGGCCTTGGGCCCGATGTAGTCGCCGACGTCGTCGAAGTGGAACGGCGTCGAGCCGGAGCCGACGGTCTTGGTCTCGCCGTCGGGCGCGGCGGCGATCTGCTCGGCGCTCCCGAGCGTCTCGGCCCGGTCGATGCCGGTGCAGAACGCCTTCTCTCCGGCACCGGTGAGCACGGCGACCCGCACGTCGTCGTCGAAGCGCATGGAGCGCCAGCAGTCGCGCAGCTCCTTCTGCATGGCGACGTTGAAGGCGTTGTGCACCTCGGGCCGGTTGAGCGTCACCCAGGCGACGTAGTCGGTGACGGTGCAGGTGATGGTCTCGTAGTCGCGGCTGGCCATGGGACCTGACACTACGTCAGGGCGGCCGGTCAGCCGCCGCCCATCTGCAGCCCACCGATGCCGTACCCGAAGATGCCGGTGGCGACGGCGTCGCCGATCTCGGCCGGGTCCCACCGGCGCGGGCCCTTGGGCGTGGTGATCGAGGCGCCGAGGCTCCACGGCTCGTAGTGGGTGATGCCGTCGCCGACGGCACGGAACACCTGGCCGCTGACGTGCAGGGCCTCGTCGGAGGCCAGCCACACCACCATCGGGGCGGAGTTGCCGGGGTTGAGGCGGTTGAACTCGTCGTCGGGGCTGACCTGATCGGCCTCGACGATCGGGATCGACGGCATCGTGGCGTTGACGATGCGGGTGGCGCCGCCGGGGGCGATGGCGTTGGCCCGGATGCCGGACCGCTTGCCCTCGAGCGCCGTGATCATCGTGAGCGCCGCGATGCCCGCCTTGGCGGCGCCGTAGTTCGCCTGGCCGCGGTTGCCTTGCAGCCCGGCGCTCGAGACGGTGTTGACGACGGCTGCACGCCGCGGGCGTCCCGCCTTGGACTCGCCCTGCCAGTAGACGCAGGCGTGATGGGTGACGTTGAACGTGCCCTTGAGGTGCACGGCGATGACCGAGTCGAACTCGTCCTCGGTCATCTTCACGATGGAGTTGTCGCGCAGGATGCCGGCGTTGTTCACGACGATGTCGAGGGCGCCGAAGGTGTCGATGGCCTGGCGCACCATGGCCTCGGCGTCGTCCCAGCTGGCGACGTTGCCGCTGTTGGCGACCGCCTCGCCGCCGCGCTCGGTGATGATCCGCACGACCTCTTCGGCCGGCGTGGCGTCCTGGCCCTCGCCGGTCATGCCGCCGCCGAAGTCGTTGACCACGACCTTGGCGCCCTGCGCCGCCAACTCCAGTGCCTCGCCCCGGCCGACCCCGCGCCCGGCTCCCGTGACCAGCGCCACCTTGCCGTCGACGATCCCCATGTGCCTGTCCCCCTTGGAAGCGGCGGCGCCCCTCGCCGCCGGCGCCACGTTACGCCAGACCTGACACGAGCGTCAGATTTGCGCCGGCGCCGTGGCGCGTCGAGCCCGCCGGGGAATCGACTGTGCAGATTCGGTGACATACGCACGCGATCTGCACAGTCGTTCCTGGCACGGCCGTGGCCGAACGCGACCGTCGAGAGAGGCCCGGCACGTCGGGTGCGGGTGGGGTGTGGCGTTGGGTGTGGCGTTGGCGTGCCCCGGAGCATCGTGGCGCCGGTCCTACGATGACGGTCCCGTCACCTCGGCGCGCGCCCTGGCGTCGTCCGGCGGCCGAGGCACCTGTGCAGCGCGCGACCGACTGGCTCTCCGACCCCCGTACCCGCATCGTGGCGGGGTGGCTGGTCGCCATCGCCTTGGCGGTGACGGCGGCGCTGATCGTGCGCGGCTCGACGCCGACGGGCTCCTTCGGTGCGACCGATTCGCAGACCTACCTGTCGGTGGCGCAGAACCTCACCGAGGGTCGGGGCCTGACCAGCAGCTTCACCAACGAGTACGACGGCGTGGTGCCGGTCGACGCCGTCGCACGCTCCGGGCGGCAGGCGTTGTTGCTGTGGCCGCCGCTGTACCCGGCGGCGTTGGCGGCAGGATCGCTCGTCGGGTCGGACCCCGACCACACCACGGCACCGCTCGGTGCGCTCGGCGCGGCGGCGACGGCCGTGCTGGCGCTGCGCCTGGTGCAACGGCTGACCGGCTCGGTCGTGCTCTCGGCGGCGATCGTCGTGCTGTACCTCGCCAACATCTGGTCGGTGCTGCTGTTCGCCACGGTGAGCTCGGAGGTGCTCTACGTCCCGCTCCTGTTGGCCGCCACGTTGGCGCTGGTGCGCGCCCTGGACGCGCCGACCGTGTGGCGGCTCACGGCGTACGCCGCGCTGGCGGCGGCCACGGCCCTCACCCGCTACACCGGCGCATCGCTGGTGATCGCCGGCGCCGTGGCGCTGGCGATCTGGCTCCCGCTGCCGGCGCGCCGCCGGTGGATCGCTGTGGGCGCGACGACGGCGGCGGCGACGATCCCGTTGGCGGTGTGGACCCTGTGGTCACGCGCCGGGACCAGCGGCCGCAACCGGTCGATCGGCTGGTACGACAAGGGCGACGACGTGCGGGCCTTCCTGGCGTTGCCGACGGAGTGGGTGCTGCCGCCCGAGGACCTCGGGGGCTCGCGCGGGTGGGTCCTCGGTGCGCTGCTCCTGGTCGCGGCTGTCGTGGCGACCGTCGGCTGGGTCACGACGGCGCGGCGCGCCGCGACCGATCCCGCTCCGCCGGGCTTCGTGGACGCCGATGCGCCCGACGCAGCGTCGCCCGGGGCGGCGAGGCTCGACACAGACCGTGCGGCTGTCGCCGAAGTGCGCGCCGTGCGCGCCGCCGGACCGGTGCTGGCCGTCGTCGTGGCGCACGCGGCGTTCGTCATCGGCTCGGGGTTCGTCCTCGATGTCACGCTGCCGTTGGACCAGCGGATGATGATGCCGGTCGTGGCGCTGCTCGCCGGCCTCGTCGTCGGCGGGATCGCCTGGCCGTTGCGCCGCGACGTGTCACGCCCCAGCCGGTGGATTGCGGCGACGGTGCTGGTGGCGTTGCTGGCAGCCGGCACCACCCAGCTGTGGGAGGTGTCGGACCGCTACATCATCGGCCGCGACCTCCCGGGCGTCACCGGGCCGCGCGCCCCGGACGAGACGTTGGCGGCGTTCGAGGCGATCCCCGACGACGCGCTGGTGTTCGCCAACGCCCCGACCGCCATGTACGCCGTGACACGGCGCGGCAGCATCACGTTGCCGCACCAGTCCTTCCCGATGTCGGCCGCCGAGAACCCCGATTACGCCGCCGAGCTGGCGGACCTCGGCCGCCTGGCGCACGAGCAGGAGGTGTGGTTCGTCTGGTATATCCCGACCTCGGCCATCACCGACTACATGGCGCCCGAAGCCGACATGCTGGCGGCGCTCCCGCTCGAGCTCGTGGCCAGCGCGCCCGAGGTGCGCATCTACCGGTCCGTGCCCGACGCCCCCTCGGCCTGAGCCGGGCTAGGAGCTCTTGAGGTTCGGGCTGGCGAGCACGGACTCGACGGCGGCGATGACGGCGTCAGGGTCCCAGTGCTGGATCGACGAGCCGGCGTCCTCCACGAGGATGAACGATCCGAAGGGCGACTTGTTGGCGAGCGCCTCCTGGCGGGTGTGGCGCTCGTCGTCGGACGGGGACAGGTCGGCGGCGGTGAGCGTCGTGCCGGTGTCGCCGGCGCTGGAGCGCGCCGGTCGGGTGTGCGACGCGCCGAGGACGACGGTCGGCACCGGCGGTGGCGGGAGCGCGGCGCTGCCGTAGCCGCCGAGGTCGGCATCGACCAGGTCGAGGCCGGCCAGCTCGGCGACGACGCCGGCGGAGGCGTCGGCGGACGGCTCGGCGTTCGAGGTCCACAGCACCGGATCGATGAGCACCATGCCGGCGACGAGCGGCAGCGATCGCTGGGCCAGCATGCGGGCGATGAACGTCCCGGCGCCCTGACCGACGACCACGACCGGCGTGGACGCGCCGGACGCCTCGATCACGGCCGCCAGGTCGTCGGCCTGCTGCTCGACGGTCCGGTCGGTGGTGGCGGGTCCGCTGGCGCCGAGCCCGGGCCGGTCGTTGGTGCAGACCTGGACCTGGTCGGCGAGGCCCTCGGCCACGCCCGTGCCGTCCCAGCCTTCGGCGCCGGTCAGCCCCAGGTCGCTGACGAGCCACACGGTCGGTGCGCCCGAGCCCGTGCACTGCACGGACACCGACGTGCCGTCCACGTCGACGGTGGTGGTCGTCCACGAGGCGCCGGCGGTGGTCGGGGCGTCGTCGCCGCCGCCAGTGGCATCGGTGGTGGACGAGCACGCGGCGGCGGACGCCCCGAGGGCGACGACGGCGCTGCAGGCGGCGAGAAGGCGGCGGCGCATGGGGCTCCGACCCTACCCGCGCCTCAGCGCAGGACGGCGGCGGCGCGCAGCGCCTCGAGCTCCGGGCCCGACACTCCCGCCAGATCGGTCAGCACCCGGTCGGTGTCGGCACCGAGCAACGGCCCGGCGCTGCCGTAACCGGAGGTGCGGCCGGTGATCCGGGCGCTGTTGCGCTCGTAGTCGCCCGGGCCGAGCAACGGATGCTCGAGGTGCTCCAGGTGATGGCGTGCCGCCAGTTGCGCGTCGTCGTGGGCGTCGCCGAGGTCGGCGACCGGGACCGCTTCGACGCCGACGGCCTGCAGCTGCGCCGCGACGTCGTCGGCGGTTCGTCGTGCCGTCCACGCCGCCAGCTCGGCATCGATGACGTCGCGCTCGGCCAGCCGGTCGGCGAGGTGGTCCCGCCCGGCGGTCTGGAGCTGCGCGGCGTCGGCGAGACGGCCCCACGAGGCGTCGCTCCAGGCGGCGATCGCCACCCAACGGTCCTCGCCCGAGCATGGGTAGACGCCATGCGGCGCCATCGTCGGGGAGGTGTTGCCGAGGCGCCCCGAGGCGGTGCCGGTGCGGGCGGCGCGCGCGAGCCAGGGCGCCAGCGACCACACCGCCGCCTCCACCTGGGACAGGTCGAGGTGCACGGCGTCGCCGGTGCGTCGGGCGTGGTGCAGGCCGGCGGCGAGCGCGGCGGCACCGATGCGCGGCGCCAGCGAGTCGGTGATGGTGCCGTACGGCCCGACCGGCGCACGATCCGGCCATCCGGTGAGCAGGGTGTACCCCGACAACGCTGCGCCCTGGCTGCCGAACCCGGGGTAGTCGCGCTGGGGTCCCGTCTGGCCGTTGAGGCACGCCGAGAGCATCACCAGACCGGGCCGGACCTGGCGCAGCACGTCGAAGGTCAGCTCGAGGTTGCGCAACGCCTTGGGGGCGAAGTTCTCCGACACGGCGTCGCAGGCAGCCACCAGGCGCAGCAGCAGATCCCTGCCGTCGGGATGCTTGAGGTCGATCGTCACCGAGGCCTTGCCCGGGTTGAGGCTGTCGAACATCGGAGCACCGTCGAGGCCGTGGGGGCCGGCGGCGCCGTAGGCCCGAAGGAAGTCGGGGCGCCGGGCCGACTCGACGCGGATCACGGTGGCGCCCCACTCCGCGAAGAACCGGGTGGCGACGGGACCGGCGGCGCCCGAGCCCAACTCGAGTACCACCGTCCCGGTGAACGGCAGGGCGTCGGCGGGACCCGGGGGAGCGGCAGGCGGGGGCGCCGTCGGCGGGGTGGTGCGAACGACCACGGCGCGCCGTGGCGTGCGGGCCGGGACGGTTGGGTCGCCGTCGGCGGCGAACACGGCACGGGCGAGCAGTTGCGGCGAGGCCCACAGCTCGTCCGGGCCGTTGACCGGCGCCATCGTCAGGTTGTGCTCGGCCGCCCAACCCGCCAGCTCGGCGAGGTCATGGCCGCCGACCCACGCTCCGACGACGGCGGCGAGCGCCTCGAGCAATGCCGGTTCGGCCGTGGCGTGGTTGAAGTCGGCCCAGTCGACGTCGGCGAGCGCGGCGATGTCGATGCCGTCGTCAGCGGCCAGGGTCATGACCGTGCGCCACGTCTGTTGGCGCGCCGGTCCGCCGCGGATGCCGAACGACACCCAACCGTCGCGGCACGGCCAGATCTCCGTCGTGCGGCCGATGGCGGCGCCGCGCCGGCGGCCGCGGTCGCCGTCGCGCCCGAAGCGGCCGACCGCCCCGAGGTTGGCGGTGACCGCCGCCTCCTGCATCGACACGTCGACCACGATCGGATCGCTCCCCGTCGTGGGGGCGGACGATGCGGTGCGGCGGCGCGCTGCCAGCCCGGCGAGGGCGGCGAACGCGGCGTCCGGACCGACGGCGGCCTCGGCGACGGGCTCGGTGCAGCGCACCGGTGGACGGTCCGGGTCCCCGGTGCAGAACAGGTTGCCGCTGGCGGCATGGGCACCGAGGTCGCCAGCGCGCCAGGCGGCGCGCGGGCCGTCGAGGCCGAACGGTGTCACGCGCACCCAGACCGCATCGGGGGCCATCGCGGGATCCAGCGCCGGAGCGCCGGGCCAGCCGGGGGCATCGAGGATCACGTCGGCACCAGTCAGCAGGGCGCCGAGGGCACCGCGATCGGTGGGGACCGCCACGGTCGTACTGCCGGCGTTCCACACGGCATCGGCGTCCGGGTCCCGAGGTGGAGCCTCGTCGGACTCGGTCGGCGCCAGCACCACGACCGTGGCACCGAGGTCGGTCAGCAGGCGCCGCGCCGGGCCGAGCCCAGGTCCGTCGGTGCACACGACGTGGAGATCCGTCAGGAGCGAGGCTCGGTCGTGGTCGGTTGCCACCGGCGCGTCCTCCCGGCGTAGCTGACGGTCACGTCATACTGACAGATGGGGCCGTGAGCCTGGAAAACCTCACTCGTTCGCACATTGTTGACGTTCGTGTCAGGTTTGGGCTGCAATGGGCGCATGACGAACACCATCGTGTCGGCGGACGCGCACATCCTGGAGCCCCCCGACATCTGGGCCAACTGGCTGCCGGCGCGGTATCAGGACAAGGCGCCGCAGCTGGCCAAGGACGCCGACGGGGGCGACGCCTGGTTGTTCGCCGGCGCCGTCGAGCCGGACCCGATCGGGCTCACCGCCACACCCGGCATGCCGTGGGACCAGTTCCGCTGGACCGGGGTGACCTACGACGAGGCTCGCGAGGGCTGCTACCGGGGCGCCGCTCGCCTCGGCGACATGGACGCCGACGGCGTGCAGGCCGAGGTGCTCTTCCCGCCCCAGCGGACCATCGGCCACTTCCTCGGCGATGATGACGACGACTTCGTGCGCGCCGGCATCGACGCCTACAACGCCTTCTTGTGGGAGGAGTTCTGCGCCCCCGACCGCGACCGGCTGATCGGCGTGGCGCAGATCCCGTCGACCGGCATCGACGACGCCGTCGACGCCGTGCGCAAGGCCAAGGCCACGGGCTTCCGCTCGGTCGTCATCTCGATGTGGCCGAGCGGCAAGGACTCCATCTCCGAGGACGACGACGCCTTCTGGGCTGCGGCCGCCGACGAGGGCATGCCGGTGTGCATCCACATCAACATGATCAGCCGCCGCGCCCGGGCCAAGGCCCGCGAGATCTCCGCCAAGCGCGGCGGCCGTCAGCTCTACGGCAGCGGCTCGGGGCAGGCGGGTGCCAAGGCCGCCGCCGGGCTGTCAGGCGTGTTCTCGACCGTGCCGTCGACCATCGGCCAGCTCATCTTCACGGGCGTGTTCGAGCGCTTCCCTGACCTGCACGTCGCCATGATCGAGACCGGCGTCGGTTGGATCCCGCACTTCCTCGAACAGATGGACGACCGCTACTGGCGCAACCGCTCGTGGGCCGACCTGCCGATCGCCCGCCCGCCGTCGGAGTACTGGTTCTCGAACATGTCGGCGAGCTTCGTGCGCGACGACGTCGGCATCCGCCTGCGCCACGAGGTCGGCGTCGCCAACATGATGTGGTCGACGGACTACCCGCACCACGGCAACGACTGGCCGCGGTCGCGCAAGACGATCAACGAGACCATGGCCGGGGTGCCCGCCGACGAGCGGGCCGCCATCGTCTGCGGCAACGCCACGCGCATCTTCGGTCTGGGAGACTGACCGGGCGTCCGCGTCCGTAGGGGGGAACCATGGACCTGAACGACATGATCCTGGTCAGCGTCGACGACCACGTCGTCGAGCCGCCCGACCTGTTCGAGGGCCATCTGCCGGCCAAGTGGATGGACAAGGCGCCCAAGCTCATCCGCCAGGACGACGGCACCGACGTGTGGACCTACGAGGGGCAGATCCTGCCCAACATCGGGCTCAACGCCGTCGCCGGTCGGCCGCCCGACGAGTACGGCGTCGAGCCGACGTCGTTCGCCGAGATGCGTGACGGCTGCTACGACATCGACCGCCGCATCGACGACATGAACGCCAACGGCGTCCTCGGCTCGATGTGCTTCCCGAGCTTCCCGCAGTTCTGCGGCCAGCTCTTCGCCCGCACCGAGGACAAGGACCAGGCCCTGGCCATGCTGCGGGCCTACAACGATTGGCACATCGACGAGTGGTGCGGGACGCACCCGGGCCGGTTCATCCCGCTGGCGCTGCCGGCGCCGTGGGACCCCGAGATCTGCGCCGACGAGATGCGCCGGGTGGCGGCCAAGGGCTGCCACGCCGTCACCTTCTCGGAGAACCCCGAGAAGCTCGGTTGGCCCAGCCTGCATAGCGAGCACTGGGACCCGTTCTGGAAGGCGTGCTCGGACGAGGGCATCGTCGTGTGCCTGCACATCGGTTCGTCGTCGGAGCTGGTGATCACCTCGATCGAGGCCCCGATCAACGTGATGATCTCGTTGCAGCCGATGAACATCGTCCAGGCGGCGTCGGACCTGCTGTGGTCCCGGGTGCTGCAGCAGTTCCCGGACCTGCGCTTCGCCCTCAGCGAGGGCGGCATCGGGTGGATCCCGTACTTCCTGGAGCGGGTCGACTACGTCTACAAGCACCACCGCACCTGGACGGGACAGGACCTCGGCATGCTGCCGAGCGAGCTGTTCGCCGAGCGCATCGTCACCTGCTTCATCGACGACAAGGTCGGCCTCGAGAACCGCCACCACCTGAACATGGACATGATCACGTGGGAGTGCGACTACCCGCACAGCGACTCGACATGGCCGGTGGCGCCCGAGCTGTTGTGGGAGGGGCTGCAGGCGGCGCAGGTGCCCGACGCGGAGATCGACAAGATCACCCACACCAATGCCATGCGCATCTTCGACTACGACCCGTTCAGCGTCCTCGGGCGAGAGAACTGCACCGTCGGGGCGCTGCGGGCGCAGGCGACGGCGGCGGGCGTCGACACGTCGCTCGTCAGCCACGGCGCACCGCCGCCGCCCGACACGCCGATCCGCATCATCGACCTGGCGGAGCGGGCGTTGGGCAAGAAGTCCGCCTAGCCGTCACGACGACGTCATCCCAACAAATCTCGTGGTGCTCACCCGGGATATCCCGGGTGTGCGCTTGCAGCACAAGAAGGGCCGCGTTCACGACGGTGACGTGCTGGCGTCGAGCGCGTCGATGAAGGTGCTGATCGCGGCGCTCGGCGGGCCGGCGCGGTGCACGGCACCGACGGCTCGTTCGATCGGCGGGCGCAGTGGTACGACGACCGTGCCGGTGCCGGCGCGCTGACGGGCGAACGTCGTCGGCACCAGGGTGGAGCCCAGCCCCGCGGTGACGAACGGGATCAGCATCTCGCGCTCCGACGTCTCGATGGCGATGCGAGGCTCGGCACCGAGCTCATCGAGCACCGTGTCGAGCAGCAGACGGAGGCCCTCGCCCTGCGCCAACGCCACGAAGGGTCGCCCGATGAGGTCACGCCGGTCGATGGCGTCGGCGGTGGCGTCCGGATCATCGGCTGGCATGACGAGCGAGAACGACTGACGTGCCCGCCACGCCGCGGTCAGGCCCGGTTCGAGGTGATCCGGTAGCACGGCGAGGGCGAGGTCGAGCGCACCTGTGCGCACCGCCTGGCGCAGCGAAGCCGAGTCGCCGCTTGCCGTCAGCTCGAGCCGGACGTCGGGCTGCGCCGCTCGGGCAGCGGCGAGCGCGGGCGGCAGGAGGTCGGCGCCGAGCGTTGGTGTCGTGCCGACGCGCACGATGGCGACCTGACCGGCTGCGGCTCGGGCCGCAACGCCCTCGACCTCGTTGATGGCCTGCAGCGCCCGACGTGCCGCGGCCACGACCGCCCGCCCTCCGGGAGTCGGCTGCGCGCCCATCCGGCCGCGCTCGAACAGGATCGTGCCGGTCTGGTGCTCGATGCGGGCGAGGCGCCGGCTGAGCGCCGGCTGCGCGGTGAGCAGCTCCTGCGCGGCGGCGGTGAGCGTTCCCGTGTCGGCGACGGCGACGACGAGCTCCAGGTCGGCCCGGTCCATTGGCCCAGGGTACCCAATCATGCTGTGACGATATGGAAAAGAGCGCATATGGGTATTCGACGGATATGAATAGCGGACCGCATACTCGCCAGGTGGACCTCGTGACCGTGCTCGGCGCACTCCTGATCGGCTTTGGCGCCGGCATGCTGTCGGGCATGTTCGGCGTCGGTGGCGCCGTCGTGTCGACGCCGGGTATCCGGGCGCTCGGGGTCTCGCCCATCATGGCCGTCGGATCGACCATCCCGGCGATCCTGCCGGCGGCGATCACCGGTGCCCACCGCTACGCCCGAGCCGGCCTGGTCGACTGGCGGATCGCCATCACCTGCGGTCTGACCGGCACCGCGCTGGCAATCGCCGGCGCCAAGGTCTCGGACCTGGTCGACGCCCGCTGGCTGATGGTGGCCACCGCGGGGCTGCTGCTGTGGAGCGGCGTGGCCTCGATCCGCAAGGGCCTCGCCATGCCGGCACCGTCGACGCAGACGGCATCGGTGCCCGTCGGCGCGGCGACGCTCGACCAGGCGGCGGACCCAACCAGCAGGACCGTTTCGGTCGATGCCACCGATGCCACCGATGCCTCCGATGCGGCTGATGCGTCGATCGGCGAGGGACCGGGCGGCGCGTCGTTCGCCGGACTTGCAGGGGTCGGCGCTGCTGCAGGCTTCGTGGCCGGGCTGTTGGGCATCGGTGGCGGGGCGATCATGATGCCGCTGTTCACCAGCGTGCTGCGGCTTCCGGTGAAGGTCGCCGTGGCGTCGAGCCTCGTGGCCGTGGCCATCTTCTCGTTGCCAGCGCTGGTGACCCACGCCGCACTCGGCCACATCGACTGGCCGATCGCGCTGCTGCTGGTCGCCGGGACCGTGCCGGGTGCCCGGCTCGGCTCGCACATCGCCATCGGCACCGCCGACCGGCAGATGCGCCTGCTCCTCGGCGCCTTCTTCTGCGTCATCGCATTCGTGTACGGCGGCCGCGAGCTGCTCGACATCTTCTAAGGGGGAACCATGACCGAAGCACCCACCCAGCAGGCGGACGCGTCGTCCCAGGACTACGGCGACCCGACCGGCAACCCGGCCGAAGGCCCGCACGCCGAGGCGTTCCTCGCCGAGCGCGAACGCCAGCGCGGCCTGCTCGTCGACCGGGGATTCGACCCGGACCAGGAGCTGTTCGCCGGCGGCCCGACACTGGCAGAGATCGCGGACCAGTGGCGACGGATCTCCGTACTCGAGGTCGGTCCGGTCCCCGGCATCGAATGGCTCAAGCGCCACACCCAGCGCCTCGACCTGGATCAGCAGGTGCAGGACGACCTGTGGCGGGCGTATGAGCGCCAGGTGCGCGACGAGCTCGACCACGGTGCCTACTGGGCCGAGATGTACTTCATGCTGACGGGCGACGAATCGACCGAACGGCCCTGGGACGGCGACGGGCAGGGTGGCAGCAACGTCGGCATCTCCGTGCCGCCCGATGTCGACGATCCCGAGGCCGTGCGGATGATGATCTTCTTCGGCTCCGCATACGGGCTGGGGCTCGAGAGCGGCTTTGCCGAGGTGTCGTTTCCGGCCTTGCAGAAGATGCTGCGCGCCAGCGACCTGCCGATCGCCCAGACCTTCCTCCCGTTGCTGCGGCAGATCGGTCGAGACGAAGCGCGTCACCTGGCGATCCATCGCTACGTCTTCCACTCCCTGCGCGGCACGCACCCTGCCAACACCGTCGAGGTCTTCATGGACACCGCCAACCAGGCGCGCCGCGCGTTTCGCGTCCCGACCATCACCGACGAGCAGTTCGTGAAGCACGTCGGGCGCGAGGCGCCGCCCACGACCGAGCAGATCCTCGGACCCGACTACCTGCGCGTCGCCTGAGCGACGCAGCCACCGATCGGAGCCATCGATGACGACGCAGCCAGACACGCGACCCCAGGTCCGGTCCGAGGACCGCCCCTCGCTCGGTGCCGTTCGCTACGACGTGGAGCACCACGACGAGGTCTATGCCATCGTCGACGGCCACGAGCTGCACGCCCGGGTCTTCGTGCCCGTCGGCGCGCCTCCCGGACGTCCCGGCGTGATCGACGTCCACGGCGGGTGCTGGGCGCTGTTCGATCGCAAGGTTGACCGCTTCCAGTGCGAGCGACTCGCGGCCGCTGGCGCCGTCGTCGCCGCCGTCGACTTCCGCCAGGCCCCCGAAGGCCGCTGGCCGGACCCGGTGGCCGACGTCGCCGCAGCCGTCCGGTGGCTCAAGGCCCACGCCGACCGGTTCGAGCTCGACCCCGACGCGGTGCTGTTGATGGGCGGCTCCAGCGGCGGCCAGCTCGCCATGTGGGTTGCCCTACGCCCCGACGCACCAGAGACGTCGACCGTGGTGCCCGAGCTGCCGGCGGGGCTCGACCCCTCGACGCTCGACGCCCGGGTGCGCGGTGTGCTCGCCCTGTGGCCGGTGGCGGAGCCCGACGCCCGGTATCGCTACCTGCTCGACCGCCAGGCGGCGGGGACGGAGTCGAGCACCGATCCCTTGTTCAACCTGCCGATGCTCATCTCCGGCCAAGACGCCTTCTTCGGCGACGTCGCCACCATGGCGGCGGCGAACGTGGTGCGCGTGCTCGACGCCGGCGAGCACGAGGCGCTGCCGCCCCTTTGGCTGGCGCACCCGGAGCTCGACGAGAACGTCACCCCGGCCATGAGCGAGGCCGCCGTGGCGGCGTGGCGAGCCGCCGGCGGTGCGGCCCGCCTGCGCCCGTGCCCGGGGGTGGGGCACGGGTTCGTCAACTTCGGCGGCGAGGCGGCGGACGCGTGCCTCGAGGACCTGATCGCAGCCGCCACGACCATGCTGGAGGAACGACCATGACCGCACCCGACAGCACCGCCACCCGGGCGTTGCACCCGGACGTCATCCGCCGGCCGACCAAGCTGGCCCACGTGGTGCTGCGGACGCGCCACTTCGAAGACGCCAAGCGGTGGTACGAGACGGTGCTCGGCGCCTTCGTCGTGTTCGGCAACGACAAGCTCGCCTTCTTGACCTACGACGACGAGCACCACCGCCTGGCGCTGGCGAACCTGCCGGCCGATGCTCCCGACCGTCCTCGGGGCTCGCCGGGGCTCGAGCACATCGGGTTCACCCACGCCGACCTCGGTTCGCTGCTGGCGACGTACCGTCGACTCGCCGCCGCCGGCATCGAACCGACGTGGTGCGTGAACCACGG
>CAZYKR010000100.1:0-13718 GCA_964648005.1 uncultured Iamiaceae bacterium | reverse complement strand
GGTGCCGGCGGCCCCGACGACGAGCACCCCGACGTGCATGCCCATGCCCAGCGCCGCCAGGCGGTCACCGGCGGCGAGGAACCCGTGCACGTGGTGGTCGACGACGTCCCACACGGCGGCGGGCAGGACGAGCCGTTCCCGTCCGGCGCCCTGGGGTGGCACCAGCCGGTACGACAGGTTGCCGGCGGCGCCTGACACCCGCACCACCCGACCACGCAGGGGGTGCACGTCGCGCCGCAGCTCGGTCAGTGCCGCCAGGGCGTCGGCCGGCGCCTGCGGCGCCTCGCCGGTACCGAACACCTCCAACGTCGTCCCGAGCGGACCGAGGCCGATGCGCAGTGCCAGCGGACCCGGCACCCCGGCGACGCTCGCATCGGCGCCGACCCCGAGCCAGCCCATGAGCGGCACGGCCGAGGACGCGTCCCGGGGGTCGAACGGGAACCATCGGGGCGGGCCGAAGCCCTCGATGCCGTCGAGTACGGCGTCGTCATCGTCGAGCAGCACCGCCAACAGCGCCGCACCGGTCGGGAACAGGTTCCGGTCGTCGAGGACCTCCGTGACGGCGACCAGCTCACCGGGATCCTCGGCGCCGAGGAACACCGCGATGGCACTGAGCGAGTCGCCCGGCTCGAAGGCGTCGAGCTCCGGGCTCGTGGCGACGAACGGATCGTCCGCGTCGGGCTCCGGTTCGCCGCCGAGCGCCGAGTCGGCGTCGGGCGGGTCGAGCGGCACGGCGGCATCCATCAGCGCATGTGCTACTACAGCCGGCCCACCGGTCGCCGCGCCGAGCGCACCATCACGCCGGCAGCAGCCACCACGCCGAGGCGACCATGCCACCGGCGAGCAGCACGCCGTAGCTGAGCTGCACCATGCCCGTGGCGCCGAGCACGGGGATCAGCGCCGGGCCGCTCGCCCCCTCGAGCACGGTCTGCACGGGACGACGGGCGACCGGGATCACCAACAGGGCAGCCGCGCCGAGCAGTCGCTGGCCGAGTCCGGCCACGACCGGCACCATCACGAACGGCAGCACCATCAACACCACGTAGAGGATCCGTGTGCGCCCATCGCCGAGGCGCACGGCGAGGGTGCGCTTCCCCGAACGGGTGTCGGAGGGGATGTCGCGCAGGTTGTTGACCACCAGCAGGGCCGTGGCCAGGCTGCCGACCGGCACCGAGGCCGCGACGGCCAGGCCCGTGACCGACGAGGTCTGCACGAAGCACGACCCGACCGTCGCCACCACGCCGAAGAACGTGAACACGAACACCTCGCCGAACCCCGCGTACCCGTAGGGCCGAGGTCCGCCGGTGTAGAACCACCCGGCGGCCACGCTCACGACACCGACCGGCACCAGCCACCAGCTCACGGCTGCCGCCAGGGCCAACCCGGCCAGGCCTGCGACGCCGAACGACAGCAGGGCCGCACGCTTCACGGCGCCCGGTGTCGCCGATCCCGACCCGACGAGCCGCAGCGGTCCCACCCGGTCCGCGGCGTCGGTGCCCTTCACGCCGTCGCTGTAGTCGTTGGCGTAGTTGGTGCCGATCTGCAGCGCCAACGCCACGATCGCCGCCGCGGCCACCCGCCACGGGACCACGTCGACCACGCCGACGGCGCAGGCCGTCCCGACGAGCACGGGCACGACCGCGGCGGGCAGCGTGCGCGGGCGCGCCCCGGCGACCCACAGGCCGAGCCCGCTCGGCGTCTGGCCCGGTACATCACCCATCGGGCCAGCTTGGTCGCCGGGTGAGGGGTCGGACCACTCGACGGCTCGCCACGGCCACCCGGACGCCCCTCTAGGGTTGGCACCGATGCCCGAGCTCGTCGCCCTGCACCTCCCCGGCGGTCCGGCGTTCGTCGAGGCGGCGCAGCGCGCCTGGGACGCCGGCGACGCCGTCGTGCCCGTCGACCCCCGCCTGCCGGCTGCCGCCGTCGAGGTGTTGCTCGACGCCGTCCGCCCCAGCCGGATCGTCGACGCCCACGGCACATCCGCTCGCCCGGGCGGTGTGCCCGTGCTCGACGGTGATGCCCTGGTCATGGCCACCTCGGGCAGCACCGGCAGCCCCAAAGGCGTGATCCATACCCACGAGTCGATCGCGGCCTCGGCCCGGGCGACCAACGCCGGCATCGGCGTCGACCCCGGGCGCGACCGGTGGCTGTGCGCCATGCCCGTGGCGCACGTCGCCGGACTGTCGGTCGTGCTGCGGGCTCTGGACTCGGGCACCCCGTTCGAGGTGCTCGAACGCTTCGACGCCGACGCCGCCATGGATGCAGCACGGCGCGGTGCCACGCTCACCACCCTCGTGCCGACGGCGCTCGCCCGCATCGACCCCGCGGCGTTCCGGCGGATCGTCGTCGGCGGCACCCACCCGCCCGAGCTCCTGCCCGGCAACTGCGTGGTGTCGTACGGGCTCACGGAGACGGGCAGCGCCGTCTGCTACGACGGTCGCCCGCTCGACTCGGTGCAGCTGGACGTGCGCGACGGACGCATCCTGGTGCGCGGCCCGATGCTGCTGCGCGCCTACCGCACCGACGAGCCGGAGGGTCGCGACCCGCGCGATCCGCACGGGTGGTTCGACACCGGCGACGAGGGGTCCTGGGACGACGATGGTCGTCTGGTCGTGCACGGTCGCCACGGGGACATGCTCATCACCGGCGGCGAGAACGTGTGGCCGGTCGCCGTCGAGCGCGCGCTGCTCACCCATCCGGCGGTCGCCGCCGCCGCCGTCATCGGCCGCCCGGATCCCGAGTGGGGCACGGCCGTGACCGCCGTGGTCGTGCCGACCCGTCCGGAGGCGCCGCCAACGCTCGACGAGCTGCGGGCACAGGTGAAGGCGACGCTGCCGGCGTACGCCGCGCCGCGCCGGCTCGAGCTCGTCGACGCCTTGCCCACCACGTTGCTGGGCAAGGTGCACAAACCGTCGCTGCTCCAGCCGCCGACCTGAGGCAGGGCGCCGCCGACGCGCTCAGGCGTTCGAAGCGGTGATGATGCGGTTGCGTCCGGCGGCCTTGGCCTGCAGCAGGTACTCGTCGGCCTGTGCCACCACCGACGAGAAGGCGCTGGTCACGCTGCTGGTGGCGGCACCGAAGCTCACCGTGAAGGGCGGCACGTCGGTGCCCGCCAACGCCACGGCCAGGTTGGCGCGGACCCGCTCCATGATCTCGACGGCGCCGTCGAGCGTGCAGTTCGGTAGCACGAGCAGGAACTCCTCGCCGCCCCAGCGCGACGTGATGTCGTCGGGACGCACGCTCGAGCGCAGCACGCGTGCGAACAGGCGCAGCGCCGCGTCGCCGGCGGCGTGGCCGTGCGTGTCGTTGAGCACCTTGAACCGGTCGAGGTCGGCGAAGGCCACCACGTACGGCGTGCCCTCGTCGTCCAGGGTCGCCGCCGCCTGCTCGAGGCTGCGGCGGTTCAGCAGCCCGGTCAGCGGGTCGGTGCGGGCCTGCGTGGACGCGTGGCCGAACGCCCGGATCGTCGAGAGGCTCTCGGAGGTCTTGCGGGCGATGAGGTCGATCGTCGCCAGCTCGTGATCGGCCGGCGGCTGCAGCTCGGGAGCGACCACGTGGATGATGCCGACGGCGTTGCCCGCCACCGACAGCGGGGCGCACACGGCCGAGCACGGCCCGTCGGGACGCTCCTGGAGGTACCAGCAGGCGTCGAGCGACGACGGCGTGGGAAACACCAGCCGCTGGCCGTTGCGCGCCGCCGGGCAGCGCTCGGTCGACGGCACCTGACACCCGCTCGAGGGCGGTCCGACGGCGACCGAGCGCGCCATCGCCCCACCGACGCCGGTGAGCAGCACCTCGCTCGACCGCTCCGGCATGACCTCGTGCAACGCCCGACCGACGACGGACAGGGCGTGGTCCTCGGTGTCGGCCATGTCCAGCGCCGCCTGCAGGTTGGCGTCGAGCGCGTTGCGGCGCGCCACGACGCTGCGTTCCACCTCGGCTGCCCGCTGGCTCGCCTCGCGTCGGTGCGCGCCGCGGGCGATCAGCGCCGTGCCGGCGCCGAGGACCACGACGATCAGCGCTCCGACCGCCAGGACCAGCTTCTGGTCCCGGCTCGCCTGGTCGGCCAGCCCCTGGGCCTGCACGCCGATCTTGCCGCGGGCGACCGACTCCAGCTCGTCGAACTGCGCTCGGATGGCGTTGTACCCGCCGACCTGCTCCTGGAACAGCGCCGACCACTGGTCGGCCTCGGCAGGGTTCTGCAGCGCCTGGGCGGCGATCTCCTCGCCCAGCGTGCGCACGTTGGCCAGGGCCTCGTCGATGGAGCGCACCTGCGCCTCGATGCCCGCCAGGTCGGCACGTTCCTTGTAGGCGGTCCACGACGCCAACCCGTCGCTGTACTGGTCGAGGGCGTCGGCGACCTGGCTCGTCATCGTCAGGGCATCGGTCTGCTCCAGCGCCGCGCCGAACGTCGTCTGCGCCTGGTTCAGCTGGTCACGGGCCTCCGTCAGCAGCTCCAGGTCCGCCAACGAGCGGTTCATCGTCGCCGTCCGACCGGTCACCGCCTCGGTGTCGCTGTACGCGACACCGATCGTCACGAGGACCGCCACCAGCATGGCGCCACCGAGCAACACCACGCGCCGGGCCGCGCGCGGGCCGTCGTCACGCCTGCCGTGTTGCTGCGTCCCGACCATCACGCCCTCCAGGGCACCCGATGCGCCCCCGTGCGGCCCACCATGATGCCCCGTGGCCACCGGTTTTGCGTCATCATGGAGCGGCGCAGCGCCCGGCGGGGGGTCTGCAGGGCGGCGCGATGCGACGAGACGGGTGATCGGAGCCGATGGCACGATCCAGTACAGCGGGAACCGAGGCGCGGCGTGCTCGGACGGTCCACCGACGCGGGATCGCGCTCGCCGTCGTGACCCTGGTGCTCGGCCTGGTGATCACCGGCGTCTCGGCGACCATGGTGCGCCAGTCCGCGCAGGACGACGCCCGCGCCAAGTTCCTCCAAGACGTCGACCAGACGACGGCCGCGGTGCAGACGCAGATCGACCGCTACCTGGCGCGCATCAACGACATCGGCGCCTTCGTCGCCCACGACCCGACCGCCTCCCAGCAGACCTACCGCTCCTATGTCGAGGACACGAACGTGTTCACCCAGCTGCGCGGCGTCGTCGGGGTGTTCTTCTTGCACCTCGTGCCCGAGGACGAGATCGACGCCTTCGTGGCCCGGTCCACGGAGGCCAGCCCCGAGTTCACGTTCCTGCTCCTCGAGTCGGCGCACCCCCCGGGCGAGCCGTACTACGTCTTGAGCTACTACGCGCCGGGTGCGGTGGACCTCCAGCTGCCGGTCGGGACGGACGCTCGGCCGATCGACTCGGTGCGCGAGCTCGTCGAGGCGTCACGGGCGTCCGGCGACGCCGTGGCCGGTTCCTTCCAGGATGATCCGTTGATCGAGCGGATCGCCCAGGACACCGAGTACGAGATGTTCTCGCGGATGCTCGAGCTCGACTTCTTCATGGGCGTGCCGATCAGCGGTCCGTCGCCCGATGGCACGGGCGAGGAGTTCATCGGGTGGTCGGCGGCGACGATCGATGACTTCGGCACGGTGCTCGCCGACGCCACCCCGAACGCCGGTGACCTCGGCATGAGCCTCACCATCGACCTGACGGACACCGGCGGCAACGAGAACCTCACCCGCGCCACCCTGCGGGAAGGCACCGCCGGCGCGGCCGATCAGGCATCGTTCGCAGCGATGCGCGACCTCAACGTGCGGGGCGTCGACTGGCACCTGGAGGTCTGGACCGGCCCCGACGCCGCGCCGACGCCGATCTCGGTCCCGGTCATCGTGCTCGCCGGTATCGTCGGGAGCCTCCTCGCCGCCGGGCTCATGTTCCTGCGGGTGCGCGCCCACGACCGCGAGCGCCTCTTCGCCGCGGCGATGGCCGACACGGCCCAGATGCAGCAGGCGATCGTCGACTCGGTGAGCGACGCCATGGTCGTGGTCGACGCCGACGGCAAGATCGCCTCGGCCAACCCGGCGTGGCGCGGCCTGTGGCACCCGGAGCGACCGACGGACGACGGCCTCGTGGGCGACCTCGGCCACAGCTACCTGGCGCGCATGGCCCCAGCCGTCCGCTCGGCGCGCAGCGCCCTCGACGCCGGCGTCCATGGCGTGCTCGACGGTTCGATGCGGGTCGCGGAGACCGACGTGGCGCTCGAGCAGGGCTCGCGGCGACGGTGGTTCGCCGTGCGGGTCACCCCACTGCGGAGCGAGTCGGGCGGCGCGGTGATCGTCCACACCGACATCACCGAGCGCAAGCGCTCGCAGGACGAGCTCGAGCTCAAGGCCAGCCACGACCCGCTGACGGGTCTGCTCAACCGGTCGGCCTTCGAGGGCGAGGTGGCGGTCGCCCTCCAGCAGGCGCGGGTCACCGGCGCCTCCGTCGCGGTCATCTTCATGGACCTCGACGGCTTCAAGCCCATCAACGACACCCACGGCCATGCCGTCGGGGACGACGTGCTGCGGGCCGTGGCCCAGCGCATCGCCGGCGCGGTGCGCACGAGCGATCGGGGCGCTCGGCTCGGCGGCGATGAGTTCGGGGCGCTGCTGGCGCCGCTACCCGACCCCGACGTCGCCGAGGCGACCGCCGATCGCATCCGCCGCGCGCTGGCCCACCCGGTGCACGTCGAGGGCGCCGCCCTCCAGGTGCGCGCCAGCCTCGGCGTCGCCATCGCCGAAGCACCGCTCGGCCTGACGACCGAGGCGCTGATCGGCCGGGCCGACGAGGCGATGTATGCCGCCAAGCAGTCCGGCGGCGACCAGGTGACGCGCGCCGACTGAAGCGGCGGCCACCGTCCGCCCGGGCAGACCGGGATCAGGCCTTGAGCAGCATGCCGCCATCGACGACCACGGTGGTGCCCGTGATCCACGATGCGGCGTCGCTGGCGAGGAAGGTCACCGCCCGGGCCACGTCGTCGGGCTCGCCGAGACGCCGCAGCGGCATGTGCCCGGCGAGCGCGTCCTCCGCCGGCTCCCACAAGGCGCGGGCCATGTCGGTCTTGACCAGTCCGGGTGCCACGGCGTTGACCCGCACGTCGGGGGCGAGCTCGAGCGCCAGCTGTCGGGTCAGGTGCAGCAGCGCCGCCTTGGTGCCGTTGTAGACGCCGATGGTCGGCTCGGCCGAGAGCCCGCCGATCGAGGCCACGTTGACGATGGCGCCACCGCTGTCGCGACCGAGACCGGCCTCCACCGCCAGGCGGGACCACAGGAGCGGGCCGTACCAGTTCACCTGCACGGTCTTGTCGAACTGGCTGCGACTGATGCCGAGCGTCGGACCCTGATACGGGTTGGTGGCGGCGTTGTTGACCAGGATGTCGAGCCGTTCGAAGCGCTCGACGGACGCGGCGATGCAGGCCGCAGCCTGGTCCTCCTCGCCGGCGTTGGCGGCGAGGACCATCAGCTGTCCTGCGCCGTCGGGCAGGACGGACTCGAGCTCGGCCTTGGTGGCCTGGAGCGCGTCGAGCTTGCGTGACGACAGCACCACGTCGGCGCCCGATGCCGCAAGCGAAGCCGCGACGGCCCGTCCGATCCCACGCGAGGCGCCGGTCACGAGCGCCACCTTCCCGTCCAGTCGGATCTCCATGGCCGGCGACGCTAGGGCAGCCGTCCCTGCGGCGCTCGCACCGCGAAGCGTCAGGCGTAGAAGCCGATGACGTCGATCAGGAAGTCGGTGCTCGACCCCGAGCTCACATACGCCCTGCAGAACGCGTTGGCGTCGAGCGCCGTCACAGTCGTGGCGGCGATCGACGTGCCGGTGTGATCCCAGTTGATCGAGGAGTTCCCCGGCCAGTTGATGCCGTTGCGGTACAGCCCCAGGAACCCCGCGCTCGACGTGTTGGTCACCGTCAGGTTCACGAGCGCTGCGGCGGCGCCCGCCGGCACCGCCGAGAGCAGCTTGCAGTCCACGGCGCGCGTGGCGGCGTTGGCCAACTGCCCCTTGGTCACACCGTTCGGGGTGAAGCCGCTGCGCGAGTCGTACACCCGCACCGGGGCGTTGAGCAGGTTGAGCTGCGGCTTGGCGTCGAAGTACTGCACGATGGCGCCGAGCGCAAGGCCCGTGGGACCGCCGGCGGCGCGCAGCGACAGCCGCTCCCCCGCGGCCACCGCCAGCGGGGTCGCCGGTGCGTACGCCCCGGAGAGGATGGGGGAACCCGACACGGGAATGGCCGTCACTGTGGTCGCCTGCGCCGCGTCCGGCTTCGTCCTGTGGAGGGCGAACGTGACGACGCCGGAACCGGCCTTGGCGCCGTAGACGTCGATGCGGGCGATGCGCGACCCGGGCTCGATGGCCAGGGGCGCGGCCAGGAACCCGGCGCTCTGGTAGACGCCGCCGCTGTAGACCATCGTCGACCCCGCCGAGTAGTCCATGGCGTGGAAGTCGGCGTAGTCCAGCACCAGCATCCGCGTGCCGGGCACGATCGGCGGCAGGGCCGACGGGCCGCCGCCCTCGGGCACGATGCTGGCTTCCGGCGGCGTCACGCCGCTCTGCGCCAGCGCGGCGTCGAGCGACAGCGCCGACAGCGCCGCCGCGCCCGCTCCTGCCGCACTCGCGCCCAGCAACGCGCGCCGTGAGAATCCCTGCTCCGCCATGCCGCCTCCGTGGTGTGTGCCGACACCGATCGACGGAAGATCGTACTCGCACACAGGGGCGCCGAGGGATGGCACCGGTAGCCTCCCGCGGGTGACGAACCGCCTTGCCGACGAGACCTCGCCGTACCTGCGCCAGCACGCCGACAACCCGGTCGACTGGTACCCCTGGGGCGACGAGGCGTTCTCTGCCGCGCGAGAGCGGGACCGCCCGATCCTGCTGTCGGTCGGATACTCGTCGTGCCACTGGTGCCACGTGATGGCGCACGAGTCGTTCGAGGACGACGCCACGGCGGCGGTGATGAACGAGCTGTTCGTCAACGTGAAGGTCGACCGCGAGGAGCGCCCCGACGTCGACGCCATCTACATGGAGGCGGTGCAGGCCATGAGCGGGCACGGCGGGTGGCCGATGACCGTGTTCCTCACCCCCGACGGCCGCCCGTTCTTCGGCGGGACGTACTTCCCGAAGGTCGGCCGCGGCGGCATGTTGTCGTTCACCGAGCTGCTGGCGCGCGTCGACGATGTCTGGCGCACGCGCCGCGACGACCTCGAGGGGCAGGCCGACGAGCTCACCGAAGCGATCGGGCACCTCGCCAAGCTCGCGCCGAGCGACGATGCGCCCGGGCTCGTCCAGCTCGCCACCGCCGTCGAGCGACTGCACGGCCAGTTCGACCCTGCGTGGGGTGGGTTCGGCAGCGCTCCGAAGTTCCCGCAGACCATGAGCCTGGACCTGCTGTTGCGCCGCGTCGGCGCCGACGAGGTCGTCACGACCACCCTCGACGCCATGGCGTCGGGCGGCATCTACGACCACCTCGGCGGCGGCTTCGCCCGCTACGCCACGGACCGGTCCTGGCTCGTCCCGCACTTCGAAAAGATGCTCTACGACCAGGCGTTGCTGGCGCGGGTGTACCTGCACGCCTGGCAGGTGACCGGGCACCGGCGTTGGCTCCAGGTAGTCGAGGAGACGGTTGCCTACGTGCACCGCGACCTGCGCCACCCCGAGGGCGGTCTCTCCTCGGCCGAAGACGCCGACAGCGAGGGTGTCGAGGGCCGCTTCTACGTGTTCGACCACGACGAGCTCATCGATGTGGTGCGCGCCGCCACCGACGAGGCCACCGCCCAGGCGGCGGCCGCCTGGTACGGGGCCACGCCGGAGGGCAACTGGGAGGGCACGACCATCCTGTGGCGGCCCGAGCGGGGCGACCTCGGTCGTCCCGAGCCGATCGAGCTGGCGCGCCGGGCGCTGTTCGCCGCACGGTGCCAACGGGTCCGGCCGGGGCTCGACGACAAGGTGCTCACGGAGTGGAACGCCCTGTGGCTCGCCACCCTCGCCGAGGCGGCCTTCGCCACCGGGCGCCAGGACTGGCTCGACGACGCCGCCGCCATCGCCGAGTTCCTCGTCGCCCACCTGCGCCGGGCCGACGGCCGGTGGCTGCGGTCCTGGCAGGCCGACGGCGGCGCGCGGCACCTCGCCTATGCCGCCGATCACGCCGCCCTGGTCGATGCGTTCACCCGCCTCGCGGAAGCGTCGGGCGATCCTCGCTGGCTCGAGGAGGCCGTCAGCGTCGCCGACGCCACGATCGAGCTGTTCTGGGACGACGCCAACGGCGGGCTGTTCACCACGGGCAGCGATGCCGAGGCGCTGGTGACCCGCCCGAAGGACCTGCTCGACAACGCCACGCCGGCGGCGAACTCGCTGGCGGCCGTGGCCTTCCTCCGCCTCGGCGCGTTGGTCGGCGACACGTCGCTCGCCGACCGAGCGGTCGACATCTTGCGGGTCGCCGGCGGCCCGGCCAGCCGCCATCCGACGGCCTTCGCCCACCTGCTCGCCGCCGCTGATCTGCTGGCCGAGGGCATCACCGAGATCGTCGTCGACGGCGACCGCGACGACCTGCTGACCGTGGTGCGCTCGGCGTGGCGTCCCCGCGCCGTCGTCGCCTGGGGCACGCCGGGGTCGAGCCCGCTGTGGGAGGGCCGGGTCGGCACCGACGCCGCCTACGTCTGCCGCAACGGCGCCTGCGATCTCCCGGCCCGCACCCCTGACGAGCTCCGCGCCCAGCTCACCCCGACCGCCTGAGCCGCTGACGCCTCGTTCTGGTAGTGCAACCGGTGGCTTCGCCTACCGGTTGCACTACCAGAACGAATGGGGTTGCGAGGCGGTTACCAGGCGCCGCGGTGGATCTGGTCGTGGCGGCGGGGGCGGTCGGCGGAACGGCCGCGGCCTTCGGTCGCCGCCAGCGCCGGGTCCGGATGGCCCAGCGCCACGGTCCCCACCAACGAGCGGTCCTCCGGCACGCCGAGCGCCGCCGCCACCGCCGCAGCGTGCTCGAAGAGGCCGAAGAACAGCGCGCCCAGACCGAGGTCGGTGGCGCGCAGCAGCATCGCCATCACCGCCATCCCGGCATCGACGTGCCAGAACGGCACCGTCCAGGCACTGCGTTCGCCGCCGAGCCTCGAGCGCGCCTTGTCCGGCTCGCCGTAGCGGGCGACGTAGCGGTCGGGATCGGCGGCGACGACCACCAGCACCGGCGCCCGCAGCAGGCCCTGCCACCGGAACCCGGCCCGCCGTGACGCCGGCAACGTGACATCCCAGTACCGCGCCGTCTCGTCCGGTCCCTCGAGCACGACGAGGTCCACGCCCTGGCTGTTGCCGGCCGACGGCGAGCGGGTGGCGGCGTCGAGCACGGCGGCGACGTGGTCGGGATCGACCGTGGCGCTCGAGAACGAGCGCACCATGTGGCGTCGCGCCAGCGCGTCGGCGAGCTCCACCGAGGCGCCCGGGCTCCCGATCGTGTCCGGCGTCAGCTGCCGAGCTTGGCCAGGTCTTCGGCCATCGCCCATCCGAAGGCGATGAGCGAGTCGCCGCGCTTCGTCGAGACCGAGGCGAACAGCGCCGCCACATCGGCGTCGACGGCATCGGGTTTGGTGGACTCGTGGTCGAGCGCCAGCGGGAACGCCCCATCGCCGGTCGCGATGAACGTGCGGTCGTCGTAGCTGCCGTTCTCGATGCCGAAGCGCTTGGCGAGCCGACGGCCCCACGCCCGCTCCTCGCCCGTGGCCTTGTGCCCCGGACGCGGCACGATGTCGTTGAGGTTGCGGTAGGCCTCGAACCCGCACGGATCGGCCAGGCGTGCGCCGATCAGCACGTCCTCGTCGGGGAAGGCCAGCACGGAGCGGCGCAGCTGCTCGGTCATCAGGGCTCGAAGCGTGGTGTCGCGCTTGGCGTTGCGCTGCACGGTGGCGCAGCCGACCAGCACGCACGGCGTCCCGCCGATGCGCTCGAGCGTGCAGAAGGAGAAGCCGCGCAGCTTGGTCCCCTCACGGGCGGTGGCGATGAGGACCCACGCCTCGGCCTGCTTCGACAGGAGACCGACCTCGAATCGTCCGGCGCACTCCGCCGACAGATCGGCCAACTCGGCCAGCTCGGCATCGCTCAGCGCGGTGCAATCCTTCGTCTCGACCGTGATAGCCATCGCTCTCCTCGGCCCCCCTCAGCTCGCAAAGCGGACCTGTACAGTCCAGTCGCGCCAGCGCCGCCACGCAACTCGGCACCTGCGGGCGCGCAACTCAGACGAGGACGGCGTCGGCCCCGAGCAACACCCGGAGCTCAGCGACCAGGCCCGTCGAGGCGTCGACCGAGAACTCGTCGGGCAGGCGCAGCACCTGCGTCGAGCCGAGGTGCAGGAAGACCTGCGACTCCCCCGGGTGCTCGTGGAGGAGGTCTTTGAGGCTGCGCAGCACCGGCTCGCTGGCGCGCGCCGCCGGCAGGTTGATGCGCACGGGCGGCGACTCGTCGGTGACCAGGTCGCTCAGCACCTCCACCTCGGTGGCGATGAGCTTCGGCGTGTCCTCACGCTTGTCGACCCGCGCCTTGACCAGCACGGCGGCATCGTCCTCGAGGAGGTGCCCGTAGGACTGCATCGTCTTGGGGAACACCATGCACTCGATGGTGCCCTGCAAGTCCTCGAGGACGAACACGGCCATGAGGTCGCCCTTCTTGGTCCACTTGCGCTGCAGACCGGTGACCAACCCGCCGAGCACGCGCATCGAGCCGTCCTCGACGCCGTCGAGCTCGTAGATGGAGCAGTCGCATTTGCGTCGCAGCGCCGCCTCGGCGCCACGCAGCGGGTGGTCCGACACGTACAGGCCGAGCATCTCCTTCTCGAAGCTCAGCCGGGTGCGCTTGTCGAAGTCGGTGTCGGGGATGTCGATGCGGGCGTCGTCGAAGCCGTCGGCGCCGGGCTCCTCGAGGGCGGCGAACAGCTCGAACTGCCCCTCGGCCTCCTTGCGGCGCCGGGCGAGCACGCGGTCGATGATTTGCTCGAAGACCATCAGCAGGCCTTGGCGACGGTGCCCCAGGTCGTCGAAGGCACCGCCCTTGATCAGCGACTCCACCGAGCGCTTGTTGAGCACCTGCGGATCGACCCGCTCGCAGAAGTCGTAGAAGTCGCTGAAGCGTCCGTTGGCCTCGCGCTCGGCGAGGATCAGGGCGACGAGGCCCTCGCCGACGTTGCGCACGGCCGACAGGCCGAAAGTGATCGACCCGCCGCGGCCGCCGTCGTCGGCGGGGATGGCGCCGAACTCGGAGATGGCGACGTTGATGTCGGGCACCAGCACGGGGATGCCCATCGCCCGGCACTCGGCCAGGTACACCGCCGCCTTGTCGAGGTTCGTCTTGACCGACGTCAGCAGGCTGGCCAGGTACTCGACCGGGTAGTTGGCCTTGAGGTAGGCGGTCTGGTAGGTCACGAGCCCGTAGCCGAAGGTGTGGCTCTTGTTGAAGGCGTAGTCGGCAAACTTCTCGATCACGTCGAACAGCTCGTTGCCGAGGTCGGCGCCGTAGCCGGTGCGCTCACAGCCCAGCACGAACGCCTCGCGCTCGCGCGCCATCAGCTCGCGGATCTTCTTGCCGCAGGCCTTGCGCAGGTTGTCGGCCTCGGCGAGCGAGTAGCCGGCGAACTTCTGGCTCACCCGCATGACGCTCTCTTGGTAGATCATCAGGCCGTACGTGTCGCCGAGCACCTCGACGGCGTCGTCATGGAAGTAGGTGACGGGCTGCCGCTCGTTCTTGCGGTCGGCGTAGTCGTTGTGCATGTTCACGCTCATCGGCCCCGGCCGGTAGAGC
>CAZYKR010000099.1:0-13753 GCA_964648005.1 uncultured Iamiaceae bacterium | reverse complement strand
TCACGCCGTCGAACGCCTGCGTTGCCACCTTGGGGCCGCCGGCGGCGGCGAGGAGCCAACCCGGGGCGTGGGTGAGCACGGCAGCGACGACCGCGGCGCCGCCCACGATCACTGCGCCCGTGAGCTCGCCGATCCGCCACACCGTGCGGATGCGGGGATCGAGCGAGCGGGGCGCGCCGTCGAGTGTCGGTGCATCCATCGACACGATGCTACGGGTGTGCCTCGGTGCGGACCGGACCGCGGGGTCGGGAGCGAAGCGGCGACGAAGCGCCGGACGGCCGACGGTGGGCCGCCGATAGGTTGACCGGATGCTCGCCCAGGTGGAGCTCTTCCACTCCCGGCCCGTCGCCCCCACCCGGCGTGTGGCGCTGGGCGACGTGGTGCTGCCGGTCGATCCGTCGCCCGGCTTCGGCGGCGTCCTGCTGGCCGGCATGGTGGCGCTCGGCATCCCGGCCATCGATCCCGACGCCATCCCGGACGTGGTCGTCCTCACCCATGACGTCGAGGAGGGGCGGCGGATCCCGCAGCCGTGCCTCCGGCACCGGCTCCAGACCGACCGTGTGGGCTTGCAGCGCAGCGTGGCCCGGCTCGTCGGCGCCGGCGACACCGTCGCCTTCGACGTCGCCGAGGTGCGTGCCGCCCCCGAACAGCTGGTGCTGGCGGCGATCTACGCCGCGCGCCGCATCGCCCCCGGGCCACGCCGCCACGTCCTGCACAGCGTGCGTCGGGCCATCGGCTGGGTCGGTCCGCTCGGTCCCGACTTCGTCGCCGCCGTCAGCGGTTCGGCCGTCGCCGGTGGCCTCGGTCCCGACGTCGGTGTCGACCCCATCGCCTGGGCGCTCGACGTGTTGGGGCTCGACCGCGACACCGTCGCCCGCCTGCGTGCCGAAGACGCCGCGGTCGACGAGCCCGAGCCCGTCGTCGGCGGCGTGCCCGAGCGCCTGGTGCGCAAGCAGTTCCGTGTGCTGCTGCGCCAGGCGCACCCCGATCACGGCGGGGCGGAGCGGTCCGCCGCGGCGCGCATCGCCGAGCTCACCGAGGCGCGTCGCCTCCTGACCGGCACCTGAGCCGGCGGCGCATCCCGCCGGCTCAGCTGGCGGGCAGGTCGGCGAGCCACGTCCGCACGGCGGCGACGATCGCCTCGTGCGTCTTCGGCGCCGGGTCATGGCCGCCGTCGACCCACAGATGGGTCACCGGGCCCGGGATGGCCGCCGTCGCCGACTCGAGCTCCTCGGGCGAACCGAAGGCGTCCTTGCGGCCCGAGACAAACAGGCACGGGAGACGCAGGTCCCCGAAGTGCTCGGTGCGCAGGCGGTCGGGCTTCCCCGGCGGATGCAGCGGATAGCTCAACAGCACCAGTCCGGCGGCCGGCAGGCCCTCGGCGACGGCGAGCGAGCACATCCGCCCGCCGAACGACCGTCCGCCGAGCACCAACCGGTTCGGACGGCAACCGGCGCGACGGACCAGGTCCTCGGCCGACTGGCGCACCGCCTCGACGGCCACCGGCGCGCGATCGACGGCACGCTTGCCGGCCTGGCGGTACGGGAACCGCATCCGCTCGACGGGCAGCGGCGCCACCGCCGCCTCCAACGCCAGGAACAGCGGATGGTCGTTGTCGCCGCCGGCACCGTGGGCCAGCAGCAACGCTCCCGGGCGCCGACGGCGCGGAGGCGGGGCCGCCGTGGACCCTCGGGGGCTCACGGCCCCGACACCGTCGTGGTCGACGGGATGGTGGCGGGCAGGCGGGACGGTCCCGGCACGGCGGTGGAGCCGGCGGTGGCGCCGACCGTGCGCTGCGCCTCGGCGAACGGCGCCGTGCGGCGGACCTCGATCGCCGCGCTCAAGCGGACCGAGTTGTCGGACGCCACGAACGCCAGGAGGTCGGGCAGCGCCACGGCGGACCAGTCGACGGCATCGAGCGCAGCGCGCTCCACGTTGAGCTGCGACTTGGTGGTCGGCAGCGTGGACGGGTCACCGTCGAGGTCGGGACCCTCCTGGCAGACGTCGAAGCTGACCAGCCCGGGGTAGCGGGCGAAGACGTCGGACGTGAGTGCGCCGGCGAGCGGGGCGATGTGCGTGGCGTACAGCTCGTCGGTGAACGGCTCGTCGGGCGCGACGTACAGCGCCAGGTGGCGTCCGTCGGGCGAGGGCGTGTACCCGCCCTCGTCCAGGTCGATGAGCGCGGCGCGCGTCAGGTGGACGCCAAGGGGTTCGAGGATCGGGTCGTAGACGGCAGCGACCTCGGCCAGGTCCTGCGGCGGCAGCGCGCCGTCGGGGCGTGCCGTGGCGTCAGCGGTCCCCGCCGTCTCGAGTGCCGTGCCGTCCCCGGTGCCGGCGGCCTGCGGCGCGGTGGCATCGCTGCCGCACGCGGTCACGGCCCCCGACGCCGAGGCGAGCACCACCGCCGCGGCGACGATCCGGCGCATCAGGCGTGGACGTAGACGGGCGTCCCGAGCGGGAGCACCTCGGCGAGCTCGGTGATGTCCTCGTTCGCCAGGCGGATGCACCCGTTCGACACGTTGGTGCCGAGCAGGTCGGGCTGGTTCGTGCCGTGCAGGCCCAGCTGGCCGTTGCCACCGAACTGCTCGCGCACGGCCGGGTCGTCGGAGTAGCCGCTGAGGCCGTAGGCGAACGGCCCGTAGGGCCCATCGGGATTCGGCGGCTGCAGCAGCACGGTCGTGTAGTAGGTGCCGCCGGCGGTCGGACGGTCGGCGGTGCCGAGGGCCACCGTGGTGTCCATGAACGGCTGACCCGCCTTGGTCACGGTCAGCTTGTACTGGTCGAGGTACACGTCGACCTGGTACTCGACCGGTTGGAGCGTGACGTCGGAAGCCCGCACCCAGCCCTCGGAGAAGCTGGGCTCGACGCCGGTGTACACCTTCACCCAGTCGCCCTGCTGCTCCTGCACGAGGAACACCCGCTCGATGGGCGCCGTCTCGCCGTTGGCACCCTCGTAGATCCACGGGTTCGCCAGGGTGGAGCTGGGCTCGGCGGCGTCGGGGCTGTCGTACACGTCGATCGAGCTGCCGTTGACCACGGCCCGGGTGGCGGCCGCCGTCGCCGGGTCCGCCTTGGGGCCGCCGACCGGCGGCGCAGTCTGACCGGTGGGGGCGCCGGTGACGGGGACCTGGCCGGTCTCGTCCGATGAGCACGCGCCCAGCAGGACGGCGATCGCAACGAGGACGGGGAGGAGGACACGACGTGGTTGCACGGCGGGCATGGTACCGAGTGCGGCCCCGCCGGCCGTGTCGCCGCCGGCGGGGCGCGCCGGTGAGCGCGCCGTCAGGGGGCGTCGGCGCCCGGCTCCTCCGGATGGCGATGCCCGAACCGCAGATGGTGGCGGTCGTGGTCGTGCTCGGCGAGCTCGTGCTCGATGACGGCGAGCGTGGCCAGGTCGGGGGGTGGCGCGTCCTCCGGGTTGAGCTCTTCGAGCGTCTTGTGGGCGGTCTCGGGATAGAAGAGCAAGATGTTGAGCACCACGAGCAGCGGTGCGATGCCGAGGATGGCGATGGTGGGTGAGAAGCTGCCGAGGGCGTCGGCCATCCGCCCGGCGGCCAGCAGGCCGGCGACCGCACCGGCGGCGGTGGCGATGGTCAGCCCGCCTCCGGCGAGGCCGCGCTGGCTGGTGGGGAACAGCTCGGGTCCGTAGACACCCAATGCCGGCACGGCGAGGGCGCCGATCAGCGTCGCCAACGCCGATGCCACCCAGATCGAGCCGCCGGACGTCGTGTACATGAGCACCGTGAACCCGGCGCCGCCGGCGACCCCGATGGCGCCGACGATGCGGCGGCCGTACCGGTCGGCGAGCCGGCCACCCACGACGATGGCGATGCCGCCGGGCAGGTTGGTCAGCACCTGCAGCCCGCTGATGGCCAACCCGCTGTAGTCCTGCTCGGTCCGCAGGTAGCTGTTCAAGAAGTTCGTCGCCGGCGTCACGAAGATGTTGAACAGGAACACGCTGGCGGCGAGCGTGACGAAGCGCCGGACGTGGCGCGCCGCCGGCGCGTCCTGGGCCGGCTCGATGGCGGCGTCGGCGGGCAGCGCGTCGCCCAGCTCCTCGGCCGCTTCGCGCACCTCGTAGCGACGGGTCTCGACGAGCTGGCGCCCGAGCAGGATCGTCGGCCAGATCATCAGCAGCGGGACGGCGTAGAAGATCCGCCAGGCCCACACGGCCTGGTCGGCGATGGTGAGGAACAGCACCACACCGCCGGCGCCCAACGCCCCGGCCATCGTCTGCACGGACACGGCGAAGGCGCGCGAGTTCGGCGGCATCTCCTCGGCCGCCATGATCACGACGAGGAACCCGATGGCCGCCGAGCACGAGCGCGCCAGCGTCTGGGTGACGCCGAGCACGGCGAGGTTCGGCGCGATGGCACCCGACGCCGCCAGCGCGATGCCGCCGAAGGTGGCGGCGAGCAGCACGGCACGCCGGCCACGCCGGTCGGCGAAGGCCAGGATGGCCAATGCCAGCACGGCACCGAGGCGCACCCCGACGAGCACCCAGCTGATCTCGGCGTTGGTGGAGCCGAACTCCTCTTGGAAGTACGTGTTCGTCTGGCTGAGCAGCACGCCGAGGTAGCCGGCGAACACGGCGAAGACGCACAGCAGGCTGATCGATCGGGCGGCGCGCGCGTCGAGCACGTCCGGCGGCGCCCACCACGGCGCCGTCCCCGGCGGGGGCGGGTCCACCACGGCCTTGCGCACGAGTGGCGCGAACAGCGGCGCCCACACCGGGATGGCCATCTCGTAGGCGATCGTCTCGTGCACGGCGAAGCGGTCGTCGTCGGCGTCGGACCAGGTGATCGATCGCTCGTAGTGGTCCACCGGGCCCGACGCCGCGACGAAGGTGTGGTCGTCCACGGCGCGCTCGAGCACGGTGACGGTGCGCGGGGCGCGCAGCTCGGCGAGCCGCTCGGCGTCGACCAGCCGTTCGATCTCGATGATCCGGCGCCGGCCGTCTCGGCGACGCCGCACGATCGGCTTCGCGTTCGCCTCGGGCATGTCCCCCCTGGTCGCCGTCGACGGCTTCCGGCCACCGATCGCCCGTACCGCCTGCCCCATCGCCGCAGGCGCCCGGAGCATACTGGTCGGGTGGAGCGCCTCGTGATCCGCCCGACCGGGCCGTTGTCGGGCACCGTCCCCATCGGTGGGGCGAAGAACTCGGTGCTCAAGCTGATGGCGGCGACGCTGCTCGCCGAGGGCACGTTCGTGCTGCGCAACGTGCCCGACATCACCGACGTGGCGTGCATGGCCGACGTGCTGCGCGCCATGGGCGTCACCGTCGATCGGTCCGGGCCGGGCGAGGTGACGATCGTGCGCCCGCCGACCGACGACGTCGTGACGGAGGCGCCGTACGAGCTCGTGGAGCGGATGCGGGCCTCCACCGCTGTGCTCGGCCCGCTGGTGGCCCGGTTCGGCCGTGCCCGGGTGGCGCTCCCCGGAGGCGACGACTTCGGTTCCCGCCCGATCGACCTGCACACGCGGGCGCTCCAGCGGCTCGGCGCCACCGTCGAGATCCGCCACGGGTACATCGAGGCCTCCGCCGATCGGCTCGTCGGCGCCCGCATCGAGCTGGAGTTCCCCTCCGTCGGCGCCACCGAGAACGCCCTGATGGCAGCGGTCCTGGCCAAGGGCACGACGGTCATCGACAACGCGGCGCGCGAGCCGGAGATCGCCGACCTGGCCCGGTTCCTCAATCGCATGGGCGCCAAGGTGCTCGGGGCCGGCAGCCCCACCATCCGGGTCGAGGGCGCCGACGAGCTGTCGCCGGTCGAGCACGCCGTCATCCCCGACCGGATCGAGGCGGCGACGTACCTGGCCGCCGTCGCCGTCGCCGGGGGCGAGATCACCCTCACCGGCACCCAGCCGGATCACCTGACGATGCTGGTGCACAAGCTGGGCGAGATGGGGATGCGCATCGCGCCCGAGGGTGACGGGCTGTGGGCCTCGGCACCCCGGCGCCTCAGGGCTGCCGACGTCGTGACGCTGCCGTATCCGGGAGTCGCCACCGACGTGAAGCCGCTGCTGCTCGCCGTGCTGTCCGTCGCCGACGGTGTCGGCATCGTGTCCGAGAACATCTTCAGCGGACGCTTCCGCTACGTCGACGAGCTGCGGCGGATGGGCGCGGACATCACGGTGGAGGGGCACCACGCCGTCGTGCGGGGCCAGGCGTACCTGTCGGGCGCGCCCGTGCGCGCCCACGACATCCGCGCCGGGGCGGCGCTGGCGGTGGCGGCGTTGCGGGCCGAGGGGGAGACGGTGATCGGCGACGCGCAGCACATCGCCCGGGGCTACGAGCGCTTCGACGCCAAGCTGCGTGCCCTCGGTGCCGACGTCGTGGTCGAGGGTTGACGGGCCCGGCCCTCGACGGCGCCCCGCCGCCGGGCTGGAGGTGCGCCGGGGGATTTCCACTACGCTGATGGTGCAAATTCCCGCCCGGAGGAATGCCGGGCGCCCGGACGCCGTTGAGGTCCGACGATGCGCGCACAGGTCGAAGAGGTCATCGAGGTCATCCGTCCGGCCATCCGGGCCGACAACGGTGACGTGATCCTGCACGACGTCGACGAGGCGGCCGGTGTGGTGACCGTCGAGCTGATCGGGGCCTGCGTCACCTGTCCCGCCTCCACGGTCACGCTCAAGGCCGGCATCGAGCGCATCCTCGTCGACCGGGTCCCCGGTGTGACCGAGGTGCGCCAGGTCGAGCTCCCGGGCACCATCCCCGAGCCCGACGACGCGCCGCGTTTCACCGAGACCTCCGTCTCGCTGTGAGCCGCTCGGCGGGGGCTGCTCCGCCGCGTCGGTAGTGTCGTCGCCGTGGCGCGCCCCCGGACCCAGGATCCCGACGAGCTGTTCGCGCTGGCGCGCGAGGGCGACCGGTTGGCGCTGGCGCGCATGCTGTCGATCGTCGAGCGTGGCGGTGATCCGGCCCGAGCCGTCGGCCGGCTGGTCCACGCCCACGCCGGTGCCGTCGCCACGGTCGGCATCACCGGAGCACCCGGTGCCGGCAAGTCCACGCTGACGAGCGCGCTGATCGCACAGATGCGTGCGGACGACGAGCGGGTGGCGGTGCTGGCCATCGACCCTTCGTCGCCGTTCACCGGCGGCGCCATCCTCGGCGACCGGGTGCGGATGGGTGACCACGCCACCGACGATGGCGTGTTCATCCGTTCGATGGCCACGCGCGGGCACCTCGGCGGCCTGGCCCTGGCGACGCCGGAAGCGGTACGGGTGCTCGGCGCCGTGGGCTTCCCGTGGATCGTGATCGAGACCGTCGGCGTCGGTCAGGTCGAGGTGGAGGTCGCCGGCGCCACCGACACCCGCGTCGTCGTCCTCAACCCGGGGTGGGGCGACGCCGTGCAGGCCAACAAGGCGGGCCTGATGGAGATCGCCGACATCTTCGTCGTCAACAAGGCGGATCGGCCCGGTGTCAGCGAGGCGGTGCGCGACGTCGAGCAGATGCTCGAGCTCGGCGCCGATCGGGCGTGGCGCCCGCCGGTGCTCACGACGGTGGGCACCACCGGCGCCGGCGTCCCCGAGCTGTGGGCGGCGATCCGCGACCATCGCGAGGCGGCGCGCACCTCGGGCGAGCTGGCCGAGCGGACCGCAGCCCGCCAAGCCGACGAGCTGCACCGCATCGTGGCGGAGCGGTTGCTGGCGCGGGCGCGGGAGCTGGGCGGCGGGCCCCGATTCGACGAGCTGCTGGGCGCGGTGGCGCAACGCCGTCTGGATCCGTGGTCGGCGGCGGACGAGCTGCTGGGCGGCGACGGCTGAGCGCCCGGTACCACCTGAGCGGTCGGCGGGCGCGGGGCTAGGGTGCCCGGCCATGGCTGACACGAGCGACCTGGTGACCCTCGAGCGACGCGACGACGGCGTCGCCGTGCTGACGCTGCGCAACCCGAAGGTCAACGCCCTCTCCGGTGCTGTGCTGCGAGCGCTGCGCGACCGCGTCGCCGAGCTCGAGGCGGACCTGCCCGGTGCGGTCGTCGTCACCGGCGGCGACCGGATCTTCGCCGCCGGCGCCGAGATCTCCGAGTTCGGCGGACCGGACGAGGCGCGCAGCTACGGCGGGCTGTTCCTCGAGACGTTCAACCGGTTGGCGGCGCTGGAGCGGATGACGATCGCCGCCATCGCCGGCTACGCCCTCGGCGGCGGTTGCGAGCTGGCGCTGGCCTGCGACCTGCGGGTGGCATCGGAGGGGGCCAAGCTCGGCCAGCCGGAGATCCTGCTCGGCATCATCCCCGGTGGCGGCGGCACCCAGCGGCTGGCGCGCCTCGTCGGCCCGGCCAAGGCCAAGGAGCTGATCTGTGGCGGCGCCCAGGTGCGCGCCCCCGAGGCGCTGGCGATGGGCCTGGTCGATCACGTCGTGCCCGCCGACGAGCTCCACGCCCGGGCCATCGAGCTGGCGGCCGGGTTCGCCACGGGCGCCGTGGTGGCCCAGGGGCTGGCCAAGCGCGCCATCGACCAGGGCCTCGACGGCAGCCTCGGCGCCGGGCTGGACCTGGAGCAGGACCTGTTCGTCGAGGTGTTCGGCACCGAGGACGCCGCCATCGGCGTGGCGTCGTTCCTCGAGCACGGCCCCGGCAAGGCGACTTTCGTCGGCCGCTGAGCGCGGTGGGAATGGCGCGCCGGGCCTCTAGCGTCCGGGGCGGCCCACCTTGGAGGACCACCCGACGTGTCGACACCTCACGATCCGTTCGGCGGGCAGCCCGTCGCCCCGCCGCCGCAGGTCTGCTACCGCCACCCCGACCGGCGCGCCGGGGTCTCGTGCCAGCGCTGCGGTCGCCCGATCTGCCCCAGCTGCATGGTGCAGGCCTCGGTCGGGTTCCACTGCCCCGACTGCGTGCAGGCGTCGGGTGCGCAGGTGTACGACCGAGCCCGCCTGGCCCGGATGGCGGCGCCGTACGCCACCTACGCGCTGATCGCCATCAACGTGGCGGTGTTCCTCATCGACCTGTTCTCGGGCGGCAACGCCTTGCGCGGCACGTCGTTCGGCGTGCTCGGCGAGCGGGGCGCGTTGACGGCGGCGATCCAGTACCGCGACGGCGAGCTGGGCGGGGTGGCGTTCGGCGAGTGGTGGCGCATCGTCACCGGTGGGTTCCTCCACGCCGGGTTCATGCACCTGGCGTTCAACATGTACGCGTTGTACATCCTCGGCAGCCAGCTCGAGGGCGTGCTCGGTCGGGCGAAGTTCGTGATGCTGTACGTGACGGCGCTGCTTGCCGGCTCGTTCGCCGTGTTGCTCATCGACCCCACTGCGGTGACCGTCGGCGCGTCCGGCGCCATCTTCGGGCTGTTCGGCGTGGCGTTCGTCTTCCAGCGCCAGACCGGCATCGATCCGTGGCGCTCGGGCGTCGGCGCGTTGATCGCCATCAACTTGGTGCTGACCTTCGCCATCCCCGGCATCTCGATCAGCGGCCACATCGGCGGTCTGGTGGGTGGCGGGCTGGCGGCGCTGGCGGTCTTCGAGATCGAGGAGCGCACGCGCTCGACGGCAGCATCGCTCGCCGTGTGCGGCGCCATGTCCGCGGCGTTGGTGCTCGGCTGCCTGTGGGCGGCCCAGCAGTTCGCCCACCCGCTGCTGGGGTGACCGGCGCGCTCAGCGCCGTTGTTCGACCAGCGCCTTGAGCCGCCGCAGGTTGCGCAACCACACCAGGCGCAGGACCTCGGCGGCGACGACGGCGCCGACGGGCCCGCCCATCCACCACGGGAAGATCAACCGCTCCGACCAGGTGAAACGCGTGCGTCCGCCGCGGCGGCGCCGCAGGGTGAACTGCCCGCGCCCGCGCACCAGGCCGACGTGTTCGACGCCCATCGCCCGGCCGGGTCGCCAGCGCGTGATGCGCATGTCGTCGGTCAGTGAGAACGGGCCGACTCGGGTGTCGCACTCGAACGTCGTGCCCACGCCGCGCCGCCGGGCAGAGGTGAACCGGATCGCCTCGGCGTCGGCCATCCAGCGCACGTGGGAGCCGATGTCCTCGATCGCCGCCCACACCGTGGCCGGGTCGGCGTCGATGGTCACGCCCACGCGGATCGAAGCCATGGACGGAAAGGCTACGGGGGCGAGGCGGCGAGGCGGCGCGCCGGTTCGGTGCCCCGAGCGCACCCCGAGCGCCGGCAGTAGGGTTTGCCGATCGGCGGGTGACGATGGGGAGGAAGCCGTGGGGACGGTCGACGAGCAGCTGCAGGCCCTCGCGCAACCCGGGCTGGCGCCGGGGGAGCAGACGGTGGCGTCGTTGCGGGTGGCGTACTCGGGCACGACGGCGCCGAACACCTTCACGATCGAGACCGGGCTGAACGCGCTCGGCGGCGCGCCGGAGTCGACACCGGACCCCCACAAGCTCGTCACCTTCCCGGTGGCCAACCAGATGGCCCTGCTGCTCACGACGCAACGGCTGCTCGTGTGGTCGACGGGGATGCGGGGCAAGCCCAAGGCGCACATCGGTGCCGTGCCGTTGCGCGGCATCGACGAGGTGCGCGGCGCCGACGGTCGCCTGGGCGCCCACCTCGACGTGCTCATGAAGTCGGGGGCGACCGTCAGCCTCGAGGCCAACCGGGGCGAGGACGTCGCCGGGTTCGTCGACGCCATCAGCGGTCAGCTCGGCGCCGCCACCGCGTGACGCGGCTTCTCCGTCGGCGGCCTCAGACGTCGGCGACGCGGTAGACCGACACGTGGTCGGCCGCGTCGTCGTGGAACGGCGTCCCCGACCAGTCGGCCAGCCGCTCGACCACCGCCAGGCCGGCCTCGGCGGCGGCGGCGTCGAGCTCGGCGACCGTGGCGTAGCGGATGGCGTAGGGGCGCAGCCGAGTGCCGGCGTCGGTCAGCGAGATGTAGTGGCCTTCGATGCGCTGCCGTTCGGGATCGCGACGCGCCACGCTCAGCACGACCTCGTCGACCGACATCGACCGGATCGTGACGTCGGCGTCGGCGAGCGGCACGTCCGGTGGCACGAACGCCGCGACGATCACGCACCCGCCCGGGGCCAGCGCGGCGCGGCAGCGGTGCAGGCACGCCGCCTGCGCCCCCGGCTCGAGGATGCCGAAGAAGGTGTTGGCGGCGCAGAACACGACGCTGCACGCCGGCGCGATCGCCTCGTCGGGCCGGCGGGGCACCTCGACCGCCGCCATGTCGCCGACCGTGACGGCGATGGCGTCCGCCCCGGGCTTGGCCGCGAGGCGCGCCGTCATGGCAGCCGAGGCGTCGATCCCGCGCACGTCGAAGCCCTGGCGGGCCAGGGGCAGGGCCAGCCGACCGGTGCCGATCCCCAGCTCGAGGACCGGTCCGGCGACCCGCCGGGCCCGCTCGGCGATGAAGGCGACCGTGGCTTCGGCGGTGGCATCGAACGGGTACCAGTCGTCGTAGACGTCGGCGAACCGGTCGCCGTAGGTCGACTGCTCGTAGCCCTGCACGGGCGGGAGTCTCGCGCGCTCCGCCGAGCCTCGGTAACAATGTGGCGGTCCGGCGCGACCGCCGCCGGACGGGTGGAGAGGATCGAGCACGGTGGCGTTTCCTGGTGACCCATCCCGTTCCGAGGACGGGACCCCGGCCGAGCCCGCGGCGCCACCAGCCGGGGTGTGGGCCGCGCCGGACACGCCGATCGCGCCCCGTCGGGATCTGGCGGCGGGCATCGCCGCCGAGGCCTCGGGGGCGGCGGTGGCCACCGTGGCCGCCGGTCCGACCTCGTCGGACTCGCACCTCTACAACGCCGTCGGGGTCCGATTGCCGACGCCGCTGCGCCCGATGGTCGTTGCCGACGTGCTCGACGGCTCGTTCACGATCCTCAAGTCGCGGCCGCGCACGATCTACGGGATCATCGTCCCGCTCATGGTGCCGGCGATGGTGCTCCAGGCGCTCGCCGTCGGGTCGGTGGGCACGTCGGCATCGTTCGGCAGCACCCCGTTCACTCCGTTCGGCGGTCCGACGGCCGGCTCGAGCGCTGCCGTGCGGTCCTTGTTGCTGAGCCTGGGCGCCGCGGCGCTCGTGAACCTGACGTTGTACCTGGTGGGCGCCGGCATGGCCCGCGTCGTGTCGGCCTGGTACGCCGACGGCGACATCGGTCCGGGCGAGGCGCTGCGCTCGGTGTGGAAGGCCACGCCGACGCTGCTCGGCCTGTGGGCGATCCAGCTGCCGGTGGCCATCGTGTTCTACCTGCTGTCGTTCTGCCTCATCGGCCTGCCGCTGCTCCTCGCCTGGTCGTTCTGGCTGCAGTTCACGGCGCCGATCGCCGTGATCGAGAAGGTGGGTCCTGTGACGGCGCTGCGCCGATCGTGGCGGCTGGCCGTGTCGCGCAACCCGGGTACCGATCTCGGACGCGGCATGCGGATCGTCGGGATCTCGCTCCTCGTCGTCATCGTCGCCCAGGCGGTGCAGCTGGGGCTCGGGGTGCTGGCCCAGATCCTGTCGGCGCTGGCGTTCGACAGTGACGGGGTCGGTGCGACGGTGGCCCTGGTGGCGGCCGGCGTCGTGTCGGCGGTGGTCCTGCTCCTGGTGACGCCGTTCGTCGTCGGGTCGTCGATCCTGCTCTACCTCGATCAGCGGGTGCGGACCGAGGGCCTCGACATCGAGCTCGAGGCGGCGAGTGCGTTCCGCTGAGCTGCTGGCGCAGGTCCTGGCGCAGGTGCCGCCCGACGAGGCCCGCCGACGCGCCGACGAGATCCTGTCCCAGCCCGAATACCAGCCGCCCGAGCCCAGCGTGTTCGACCGCTTCTTCGAGTGGCTGGGCGAGCGGTTCGGTGACCTGGTCTCCGGCGTCGGCGAGGGCGCGTCGAACACGGTCGTGGCGGTGCTGATCCTCGCCGTGCTCATCGGCGCTGTGGCGTTCGTGGTGGTACGGACCATGCGCCGCACCGGACGCGTCGGGCAGCTCGCCTCACCCGGAGTCACCGTCGAGGTCGAGCCCCGTCGCTCGCGCCACGAGTGGGAGGAGCTCGCCCTGCGTCACGAGGCGGCGGGCGAGTGGCGCGACGCACTGCGGTGCCGGTATCGGGCGCTGGTCGTCGGCTGCATCGATCGCGGCTGGCTGCGCGACATCCCCGGGCGCACCGCCGGTGAGTTCCGCCGGGAGCTGGCCACGACGGCGCCCGATGCCGCGGGACCGTTCGCCGACGCCTCCGACCTGTTCGAGCGGGCCTGGTACGGCAGCCTGCCGACCGGGCCAGACGAGTCGGCGCGGTTCCAGGCCGACGCCGCGCGTGTGGAGGGCCGATGACCGTCCCGGCGGCGACCGGCGGCCGCGGCAAGGCGGCGGTCTGGATCGGTCTGGCGGTGGCAGCCCTGATCGTCGTGGGCTTCGCCACCCGGGCCGAGCCAGAAGCAGCGCTGGTCCCGTACAGCCCCGAGAGCACCGACCCGTCGGGAGCCAAGGCGGTCGCCGAGCTGGTGCGCTCGTTCGACGCCGTGATCGATGTGGGCGACGAGCAGCCGCCGTCCCGGGGACAGGTGGCGTTCGGTCTCGGGTACGTCGTGCCCGATGACGAGGCTGCCGTGGCGCGGTGGCGGTCCTGGGTGCGCGACGGCGGCACGCTGGTGCTGACCGAGGAGGTCGCGGGGCTGACGCCCGAGCTGGGGGCCTCGGGCGGTTTCGGCTCGCCCGACGACCAGTCGCTCGTCGTCGAGGCGGGCACCTGTGACGTCGAGGCCCTGGCGCCGGTCCAGCGGCTGAGCCTGCCCTACGCCCGCTACCGCTGGCAGGTGCCCGCCGGGGTGCGCAGCTGCTTCGGTGACGGCGACGAGGCGCTGGTCACGGTCGAGGAGGTC
>CAZYKR010000098.1:0-13859 GCA_964648005.1 uncultured Iamiaceae bacterium | reverse complement strand
TCTCGAACATCCACCCCAGCATCATGCCGAAAGGGTGTGACACAAACCGAAAGTGCATGAAGCATCACCACGAGTGAGGACGTGACTTCCACCCGCGCTCTGCGGACGCGCAGCCTTTGGCGCGGATGCAGACCTCGTCGACCCCCGACGCTCGGTCAGTCGGCGGCGACGCCTTCGGGGATCTCCGGGACGACACCCTCCGTGTAGAAGAGGTAGAGGTCCTCGATGATCTCCTTGATGCCGGTCGGCGGACGGCCGTCGGCGAGCTGCACGGTGGCGATGTTCTGGTACACGTGCAGCGAGGCGACGCCGCCACGCTCGAACAGGCGCCGGGCCAGCTCGTCAGCAGGGGTCGGCGTCGTGGCGTCGGCAGCGGAGAGGTACCGCTTGTGGCCCATGCCCGTGAGGTTGCGGTTGGTCTCGAAGCGCACCACGCCTGGCGTGGTCGTCTGCCGCTCGATCACCGTCACTGGCTGACCCATGGGCGCCGATGCTACCGATCGCCTCACACCCCACCGAAATCGGACCGGCCTGTTCCACCATCCCGAACCGACGAGCCCGATTTCGGGGTTGGCCGGCTCTCGGTTGATCGGTTGGTCGGTCAGAAGGTCAGCACCGGCCGCCGAGGAGGCCGGGGTCCGCTGCGGCATCGTCATCCGCCGACCGGTGCGCTGCCACCCAGCGCCCGGCGACGCGCAGCAGCGCCAGCGCCAGTCCGATCGAGACGAGCCCGAGCACGGCGTGCACCGCCTTGAACGGCACGGAGTGGTCGGCCGCCAGGATCTGCGGCACCCGCACGGCCCATACGGCGATCGACCAGCCGGCCAGCAGCCACATCGACCACCGGTCGACTGCGTTCGGCGCACGACCTGACCGCAGGTGCAGCGCCGCCAGCGCCACGCCGACAGCGAGCACGAGGAACGACAGCGACAGCGCCGTGGTTACCACCTGGTCGGACACCGTCAGACCTTCGTCGGACCAGGCGTTGGCGATGCGGGTCACCCACACATACCCCGACCACGCCACGGCGGCGGCAGGGATGAGCCAGGCCCAACGCCCGGGCGCCACCGGGAGAGCCGTGACCGGGCGAACCCCGTCGCCGGGCGATGCGTCGGTCGTCGAGGCCATCGCCGGACGACGGTAGCGGCCGGCACGGCCCGCTTCCCCATCGCGTAGCCTCACCGCACGTCCGACACGGGGTAGGGGTGGTACGTGGTTGCCGACGATGACCGGGATGACGTCGAGGGAGACGACGAGTGGGATGACGTCGAGCTCGACGCCGACACGATGCGGGGGCTGCTCGACGACCTGATCGCCGAGATCACCACGAACGCCGATCCGCTCGACGCCTGGGACGGCATCTCCCAGGCCGTGCCCCTGGCGCTGGCGCTCGACGACGCGGCCACGGCGCGCCGCTTCCTCGCGCACGCCGCCACCCTGCACGAGGACGGGTTCGCCACGCTCTTCACTGCCCGGCTCGTGCAGCTCGAAGTGCTCGTCGGCGCCGCCACCGACGATGAGGCGCTCATCGAGGGCGCACTCGACCGGCTGGCGGCGCTGGACGGCTTCGACGAGACCGTGTCGGCGACCTGGGTCGTCGTCGCCCGCCAGCTCCTGCACTACGACCGCCCCGCCGAGGCCGTCGACACCTGCTGGCGGGCCGTGACCACCGCCCAGCAGGCCGCTGACGATCGACCGGTGCTGGCGGCCTTGACCATCGGCCACGCCGCCGACGCCGTCGAGGATGCCGGTGACGCGTCGAGCGCCCTCGTCCTGACCGAGGTGGCGCTCGACCTGCTCGCCGCCCACCGCGATCGCCTCGACACCGAGCCGATCGCGCACGAGCTGGAAGCCCCGGCCGAGGCCGACGGTGTGCGTGTCCACCTCCTCCACCAACTGGGCTCGATCGCGTACCGCGAGGACCAGTTCGACCTCGCCGGCAGCGCCTGGGCCGACGCCGACGCCCTCGACCGCGCTACGGCGGACGACCCCGTCCTGGCCGACAGCCTGCTGACCGACCGGGCCCGGGTCGCCGCCATCGTCGGCGACGGCGCCCTCGCCGCCGACCTGGCCGAACAGGCCGTCGCCGCCGCCGAGGCGCGCGGCCGAGGCGCCGACCGGGCCCGCGCGCAGCTCGTGCTCGCCGACATCCGCCGCAACCTGGGCGATCTCGACGCCGCCGAGCGCCTGGCCACGGACACCCTGGAGATCGGCCAGACCTTCGGCGACCTCGAGCTGGTGGCGGACGCCCAGGCGCTGCTGATGAAGGTGGCGATGCATCGCGGCGACCTGCGACGCGCCCACGAGGCTGCCGAGCAGAAGCTCGACCTGCTGCGCGTCGGGGGCGACACGGGCGCCTACGTCGAGACGATGCGCGACGCGGCGCAGCTGCGGGCCTTCGTCGGCGACGTCGCCGGCGCGCACGACGGCCTGCGCGAGGTACTGGCGATCGCCCACGAGCAGGACTGGCCGGCGATGGTGATGGAGCTCCAGCACGCGCTGGCCTCGGTGCTGGCCATCCGCTGCGAGTGGCGTGAAGCCATCGACCTGTTGCACCAGTCACGCCGCATCGCCGAGGAGTTCGGCAATGCCCTCGGCGTCGCCAACGCCTGGTGGCACCTCGGGCGCGTCGGCGTGGCGGCGGCACTCCCCGACGCCGGTGACCACCTCGATCGCGCCGAGACGATCATCGAGACACTCGGGATCGCGCGCTACGCGATGTACCTGGCCCAGGAGCGGGCGCGACTGACGCTCGGCGCCGGCGACACCACCGCGGCCGCCGCGCACCTCGACGAGGCTCGCCGCTTGGGCCACGAGCTCGACGACCCGCTCGGCCAGGCCGATACGGCGGTCCTGTCGGCCCGCCTCGACCTGACGAGTGGCGACCCAGAACGCGCCCGCGAACGATTGACGGCGGCGCTGCTCGAGCACGAGGCGGCACCCGACGCGCAGATGCTGGTGCACGACCACCTGCTGTTAGGACGAGCGGCCGCAGCGCTCGGCGACACGACAGAGGCCGAGCGTCGCCTCGACGCGGCGCTCGAGCGGGCGCGCGCCATGGCCATGCTCGACGCCGAGGTCGAGGCACTGGTCGCGCTCGCCGCGTTGCGCCACGACACCGACATCACCGAGGCAGCGCGGGCACGCTGGCGCGACCTCGGCGCTCGCCGCCCCGACGGCGCACCCACCGAGCCCTGGCAGCTCCGAGCGACGGTGCTCGACGAACCCGGCGTGCACATCCTGGGCGGCGACCGATAAGTTGACCGACCAGTCAAGTTGATCTGCCGGCAGCGCACGGGCGCGCCGGACGCACCCTCGGGGGGACGCCATGGCCGACATGCCGACGCTGGACGAGTTCCGCGACGAGGTCACCGCCTTCCTCGACGCCAACGCCGAGCGCAAGGCCGACGAGGTCAAGCAGTTCGTCTGGGGCGAGGGCTCCGACGACGTGTCGCTGTTCGAAGAGGTCGACCGCGCCAAGGAGCTCGAGGACCTCGCCAAGGCCAAGGCGTGGCGGGCCAAGCGTTACGACGCCGGCCTCGGCTGGATCGGCGGGCCCACCGAGTACGGCGGCCGCGAGCTGCCGGCGGCCTACGACCGCCTCTACGCCTCGCTCGAGACCAAGTACCACGTGCCGGCACAGGGCTTCTTCGGCATCGGCCTCGGCATGGTCGCCCCGACCATCAAGGACCACGCCTCCCCCGAGGTGCGCGCCGACCTGCTGCCGAAGATGTACCGGGCCGACATCGTCGGGTGCCAGCTCTTCTCCGAGCCTGGCGCCGGCTCCGACCTCGCCGGCCTGTCGATGACCGCCGTGCGCGACGGCGACGAGTGGATCCTCAACGGCCAGAAGGTCTGGACGTCGGGCGCCCACTACTCCGACATCGGCGAGATCATCGCCCGCACCGATGCCGACCAGCCCAAGCACAAGGGCCTCACGGGCTTCGTGGTCGACATGCGCGCACCGGGCGTCGAGGTGCGCCCGCTGCGCCAGATGACCGGCGGCGCCAACTTCAACGAGGTGTTCTTCACCGACGTGCGTGTCCCCGACACGCACCGCCTCGGTGACGTGAACCAGGGCTGGACGGTCGCCCTCACCACGCTGATGAACGAGCGGGCCTCGATCGGCGCCGGCGGCTCGGGCAGCGGGATGGGCCTGGCCAGCATCACGCGCCTGCAGCAGCTGTGCGAACACTTCGGCGTGAGCGACGACCCGCTGGTGCGCCAGCAGCTCGCCGACGTGTACATCAACTTCCAGGTGGCCAAGTACAACAACCAGCGGGCGATGGACAAGATCAAGGCCGGCCAGCTCCCCGGGCCTGAGATGTCGATCGCCAAGTTGTCGCTGACGGGCAACCTGTGGCGCACCGCCAACTTCGTGACCGACGTGCTCGGCCCGCGCGTCATCGCCGACACCGGCGAGTGGGGCACGTTCTCGTGGGGTCAGCTGCTGTGCGGCGTCCCGGGCATGAAGGTCGCCGGCGGCACCGACGAGGTGCTGAAGAACATCATCGGCGAGCGCGTCCTCGGCCTACCGAAGGACCCCGGCATCGACGCCAAGACCCCGTTCCGGGAGATGCTCAAGAACTGACCGCCGGGGTTCAGCAGTCGTCGAAGAGCGAGAGCTGGGGGTCGGGCTCCGGTGGCGGGACGATGCGATTGCACCCCGTCCAGACCAGGTGGTCCATGAACACCCACCGGCGCCGGTGGATCGCCGTCGGGCCGTACCCCTGCAGCGCCGTGCGGTGGCGCGGGCACGGATACCCCTTGTTGTAGGCGAAGTCGAAGCCCGGGTAGTTGTCCGCCGCGGCGCGCATGATGCGATCACGCGTGACCTTCGCCAGCACCGAGGCCGCGGCGATCGACAGGCAGGTGGCGTCGCCTTTGACGATGGTGCGGGTATTGCCCAAGCCGACGAAGTCCCACTTGCCGTCGAGCAACACCGCGTCGGGCGTCACGCCCAACCCGTCGATCGCCCGGCGCGCCGCCAACCGTTGCGCCTCGGACATGCCGAGCTCGTCGCACTCGTCGGGCCAGACGTGCCCGACCGACCAGGCGACGCACCAATCGGCGACGCGGTCATAGAGGCCCTCGCGTTCGGGCTCGGTGAGCATCTTCGAGTCCCGCACCCCGACGATGCGCCGGTCGACGGGGATGACGGCCGCACCGATCGACAGGGGGCCGGCCCAGGCACCGCGGCCGACCTCGTCGACCCCGACGACCACCTGCGCCCCCTGCGCCCACAGCTCCCGCTCGGCGGCACGCGTCGGCGCTTTGGTCCGCAGCGCCGGGCGGAGGCGGGTGCGCGACCCGGAACGGGTGGTGGCGGCCATCGGCGAGCACCCTACGCGTCACAGCCAGGCACGGCTACGGTGCGACGCATGGTCGCGCTCGCTTCGCTCCGTCCCGATCGCTCCGGCTCGACGTCGCCGCTGCCCCTCTACGCCCACCACCCGAGTCGGGTCGGCACCGTCGCCGACGCCGCCATCGACTTCGGCGCACGACAGGCCGAGTCGGCGACGGCGTGGGGCATCCAGACCACCGCCCGGGTCGTGCGCTGGGGGGCCCGCACGATGCTCGGCACGATGGGCGCCGCCGGCCGCGTGGCACGCGCCGCGCTGTCGGAGCGCCTGCGCGACGAGCACGGCTCGATCTGGTCGACGGACTCGCGCTTGTCGATCGGCTCGATCAAGAGCCACCAGAGCGCGCTGAGCGTGTACTCGCTGTTCTCATTGGGCTCGGCGGCGTCCGTCGGCTCGATCGGTTCGGTGCTCTCGATCGGCTCCGCCGGATCGTTGTTGTCCGTCGGATCCGCGGGCTCGATCCTGTCCGTGGGCTCGGCAGGATCGATCCTCGCCATCGGTGGCGTCAACAAGCGACCTCGGTTCCTCCAAGACGCCGACGACCCGGCCCAGCGGGCCCGGCTCGTGCGCACTGGCGCGGTCGTTCTGGGCTCGGTCGCCCTCGCCGGCGCCGTCCTCGACGCCTGACCGGCTCGAGCAGGGGAACGAAGGCCCAGGTCGCAGCCATTGTTCTGCGTCGGGCGGCGCACAAACACGGGCCACACAGGTCCCGCCATACCCTAGGAACCGTGACGGCGGTCACGTCTCTGCATCCGACCGCCGATCCGACCGGAACCAGGGGGCACCAATGGAACGACTCGACAGCGCGCCCGCGCGCCCACCCGTAGCGGGTGGCAGCGGGGCAGGAGGCTCCACCGAGGAGCATCCGTACCGGGCGGCTCCGTTCGTAGCCGCCCTCACCGGTGGTGCGGCCATCATCCACTTCGCCATGGCGCCGGCGCACGCCGCCGACTCGACGTTCGATGCCGTGGCCTTCGCCGCCGCCGGTTGGGCGCAGGCGATCCTGGCAGTGCTGCTGGTCATGAAGCCTCGCAAAGAGGTCTTCGGTGCCACCGCCGCCATCAACCTGCTCTTCATCGGGGTGTGGGCATGGAGCCGCACCTCGGGCCTGCCGATCGGCGCGCACCCGGGTGTGGCCGAGGCGGTGGGCACCGTCGACCTCGCCGCCGTGCTGATGCAGGGCGCCGCCGTGCTCGGGGCCATCGGCCACCTCGTGCTGCCGTCGGAGAACGAGCGCAAGCTGCCGCTCGCCGTCCCCGCCATCGGCGCCCTCGCCGTGCTCGGCCTCGCCACCGCCGCCGTCGCCTCGCCCGACGCCGCCTCGCACGGCCACAGCGACGCCGCCGGCGGACACGTCCACGGCACCGAAGACGTCGAGGCCATGCAGGCCCAGCTCGCCGCCGTGCAGGACACGCGCTGCGACCTCGGCTTCAACCCCGTCTCGTACTACGACGAGACGAACACGATCGGCATCGACACCGTGTCGTCGCCGACGATGGACACCCACGACCACGGCACGATCACCGCCGGTGTGGCGCCCAGCGATCCCTTCGAGGGCCGGGGCTCGAAGAAGCTTGACGAGATCGTCGGCAACCTCAGCACCGACTCCGAGGCCACCGCCGGGATGATGGTCGCCAAGCTGGGCGAGTTCACCGACGAGGAGTACCAGGCGTTCCTCTACCAGATGTGGAAGAACAACCAGTCGAGCGGCGGGCACGACGCCCACTCGGCCTCGGGCGACGACACCCACGGCCACGGCGGGCACTTCGGCCCCCAGCCCTGGATCGCCATGACCGATACCGACGAGTGCGCCACCCTCCAGAGCGAGCTCGACGAAGCCCGCGACGTGGCCATGCAGTACCCGACGGCCAAGGAGGCCAAGGCGGCCGGCTACCACCTGGTCACCACCTACGTCCCCGGCATCGCCTCGCACTGGATGAACTTCGGCTACGTCGACGGCACGTTCGAGATCGACAAGCCCGAGATGCTGCTCTACGACGGCACGGGTGACGACGCCAGCGTGGTCGGCCTGAGCTACTACATCATCCACAACAGCGACGCCGAGCCGACGCAGGGCTTCACCGGCCAGAACGACCACTACCACCGCCACATCGGCCTGTGCATCCGCGGCGGGGTCGTCGTGGGCGACACGACGCTCTCCGAGGAGGAGTGCGCGCAGATCGGCGGCAAGAAGCAGACGGGCGGCGCCGGCTGGATGAGCCACGCCTGGGTCGTGCCCGGCTGCGAGAGCCCGTGGGGCGTCTTCTCGGGCGCCAATCCGATGCTCGACAGTGCGCTCGGCAAGTCGTCGGGCACCGACGGCGGCGGGTGCGCCGGCGCCGGTGTGAACGATCGCTATGACCTGTCCGCCGGAAGCCGGAGCAACGTGCTTCCGGCACCGGCGGATTCGACGAGCTAGCAACCACCGCTCGTCGGCCAACGTTCCCGGGGGGGACATCAGATGGTGCGGGTGGCCTGGCCACCCGCACCGTCGCGTCCGGCCCCGCGCACGCCACACTGGGACGATGGCCGCCACGGAAGACCCGACGTCCGCTGAACCCGCTGCCGAGGCCGGCGCCCCGCCTGGATCGCTGACGGCGCTGCCGCCGACGTTCGCCGACGACGTCGCCACCGTGCAACGCGTGGCGACCCACGTGCTGGCTCGTGCCCGCTTCGCTGCGTCGGGCCGCTTCGGGCTGCGCCCGAGCGCCGACGGCATCGCCACCCCGCAGTTCGGTGATGACGAGCAGACGCTGCGTATCGCCGGCACGACGCTGCTGCTCGAGCGCCGCACCACCGACGGGGCGCGCACGACGCACCTGCACCTCGACGGTGCCACGCTCGCCGAGGCAGCGGCGTTCGCCGGTGTCGACCTGCACGCACCGTTCGACGTCGGCCACGACACGCCGCCGGCCGGCGACGTCGACGCGCCGGTCTGGCTCGACCCGGCGTCCGCCACGGCGCTGTGGGCCTGGTACCGGCTCGGCGGCCAGGTCCTCGACACGGCGCTGTCCGACGCGCCCCGCGACGCCTCGGTCGTGCAGCTGTGGCCCGAGCACTTCGACCTCGCCGTCGACCTCGCCGTCGGCGCCACCCGGGCGAACGTCGGCGTCTCCCCCGGCGACGCCGCGCACCCGAGCCCGTACGTGTACGTCGGACCGTGGAGCGCCGAGCGGCCAGGCGACGGTGACTACTGGAATGCCCCGTTCGGCGCCGTCGCCAGCTACGAGACCCTGGCGGCCGCGCCCGATCCGACGGCCGCTGCCAGCGCCTTCGTCGCGCACGGGCTGCGGCTGCTGGAGGCCGGGTGACGCGGGCCGCGCTGTCGTGGTCCGGATCGACGGGCGCGGGACCGGCAGCGTTCGGACGGGACCACACCCTCTCGATCGACGGGGTGCCGGCCACGCTCGACCTGACCGCCGACGCAACGTTCGGCGGCGACGGCGTCCACCTCACCGCCGACGCGCTGCTGCTCGCCGCGGTGGCGTCGTGCCAGCTCCTGTCGTTCCTCAACGTGGCGGCGCGGGCGAGGATCGAGGTGATCGCCTACGCCGACGACGCCAGTGCGTTGGTCGATCGGTCGACCCGGCCGGCGGTGATCACCGCCATCGAGCTACGGCCGACGATCACGACGACGGTCGCCGTGCCTCGGGAACGACTCGATCGCCTGGTCGAGCTCGCCCACCGAGACTGCACGGTCGCCAACGCGCTCGCCGTGCCTGTGCGCATCGACGCCACCGGCTGGGTGAACACCTGAAACCTTCCGTACGTGTGAACAGCGCGCGAACTCGGCCAGAATGTCGGGCCGACCCCCTTGGCTGAGCGCGATGTGGGTGGCACACTCGACGGCGGGATGAGATGACACGTCGGGGAGCAACCTCATGGTGATGACGGACAGCGCAGTCGACACCAACCGCCAGCGACCGGTCGACGCGACCATGGCACCGACACCCACGACACCCTCCGACGCCGCGGCGGCCGAGCCACCGTCCGACCTGCTCCCCGAGGGGGCGCGGGTCGAGGTGCGCTCGACGTTGGACCAGCGGTGGTCGGGTGGCTTCGTCGTGGTGTCGGCGTCGAACGCCGGCTACCGCTTGCAGCGCAGCTCGGACGAGGTGCTGCTGCCGAGCATCGTGCCGGTGCAGCACGTCCGGCGCGAGCGCAAGCGCAACACCTGGTGGATGTGACCGGACGGTGATCCGGCACGGGGTGCCGAGTCAGTCGTCGGCGCGCCCGGACTCGAGCTTCTCGATCAGATCATCGACCTCGATCGCCACGAGCGTGCGGGTCTTGAGCGTGCCGCGCGACGCCAGTTCGGTGGCGATGCGGGCCATGGTCACCTCGTCGGGTGCCTCGATGATGTTGAGGAAGTCCCACTGCCCGAGCAGCGCGTACTGGTGGACGACCCGGCCGCCCATCGACTCCACCTCGGCGTTGACCTCGCGGATGCGGGCCGGCTTCTCGCGCAGCGTCGCGGAGCCGTCGGGACCGAGGATCGAGAGCATCACGAACGTGGGCATCACGACACCCTAGCCAGCCCTGCCAGGCTGCGCGGACGGGTCGGTCTGGTCGGCAACGGCCTCGACCCGAGCGATGGCGGCGGCCTCGTCGGCATCCGGTCCGGTGCTGCAGAAGGCGTCGAGCAGCTCGGCGGCCACCGTGGCGGAGGTGAGCCGCAACCCGACGGCGAGCACGTTGGCATCGTTCCAGCGGCGGGCGCCCCGAGCGGTCTCGGCGTCGGTGCACAGCGCGGCGCGCACACCCGGCACCTTGTTGGCGGCGATGGACACACCGGTGCCGGTCCAGCAGCACACGACACCGCAGTCCACGTCGCCAGCAGCGACGGCTCGGCCGACCGCGTGCCCGACGTCGGGCCACGGGTCGTCGGCGGCGACCAGCACGACGTCGTGTCCCGCATCGGTCAGGTGGGCCCGCATGGCGTCGGTCACCGCTGTCGTCTCGTCGGTGCCGAACGCAACACGCACGGTGGTGCAGCGTAGCCGTGCTCCATCGCGACGATGCCGGCGTGGCAGGCTGTCCGCCGTGGCTGGGCCGGTCGTCACCGACGACGCCGACGGACACCCACCGGCCGGGGGTGAACCGCAACCACCGAGGGACGCGCCCTCGGGTGACGCCACGTACCCGGCGCAGCGTCAACGCCTCGCCTACCAGCCCGGCTTCGACGGCATCCGCGGCGTCGGCCTGACGTTCGTCATGCTCAGCCACTTCGGGGTGCCGTGGGCCAAGGGCGGGTTCTTCTGGGTGTCGACGTTCTTCACGCTGTCGGGATTCTTGATCATGTCGCTGCTCATCAAGGAGCAGGAGGGCAACGGCAGCGTCAGCCTCTCGGCCTTCTGGTCGCGCCGGTTCCGGCGGCTCATGCCCGGCGCCGTCATCACCCTGCTGGGCGTCGTCGTGTTCGGCGCCGTGCTCGCCGACCCCAGCCAGTTGGCGACGCTGCGCACCGACGGCATCTCGGCACTGTTCTACGTGGCGAACTGGGCCTTCATCATCGGCGACCGCAACTACGCCGACCTGTTCGCCTCGCCGTCGCCCGTGCAGCACTTCTGGACGCTCAGCATCGAAGAGCAGTTCTACATCGTGTTCCCGTTGCTGCTGATCGGGCTGCTCGTGTGGGGCAAGCGCAACTGGCGCGTCGTCGCTTGGGCGCTGGCCGGCGTCACCGCCGTCGCCGCCGCGTGGGGCGTCTGGCTCTACGCCAACGGCGCTCCCGTCGACCGCATCTACTTCGGCACCGACACCCGGCTGCCCGAGCTCACGGCCGGGGTGCTCCTGGCCGTCGTCGTGCACCTGTGGAAGCCCGGCGACCGGCCGGGCACGGTGCGGGTGCTGCAGTGGCTCGGCATCCCGGCGCTGGCGCTGATCATCGCCATGACGCTCACGGTCGAGCGCACCGACACCTGGCTGTATCGGGGCGGGCTGCCGGCGTACGGGTTGCTCAGCTGCCTGCTGATCGTGTCGATCTCGGTGCCGGGCGGGTTGGCGCGTCGGCTGCTGTCGTTCCGGGCGCTGCGCGAGATCGGCATGCTCAGCTACGGCGGGTACCTGTTCCACTGGCCGCTGTTCTTGACCTTCACGCCCGAACGGATGGAGCGCTTCGGCGTGCCGCTGTCGGGCTGGTCGCTGTTCGCCTTCCTGTTCGTGCTGACGATGGGGCTGGCGTACGTGTCGAACCGGTTCTTCGAGCACCCCATCCGCGTCGGCGAGCGCCTCACCGGTCGCACCCCGTGGATCGTGGCGCCGGCGTCGTTCGCGCTGGTCGTCGTGGGCTTCGTGCTCGTGACGCTCAACCCGCCCCCGCCGGAGGTGAACCTGGGCAGCGACGGCTCGGGGTCGGAATGGCGGCCGATGCCCGCCGCCGAAGACGGCAAGCCCCGCGTTCTGATCGTCGGCGACTCGCAGGCGTACGTGCTCGGCCTCGGCATCGAACGCTGGGACGACCGGACCGGCGAGGCCGTGGTGTGGTCGAACGCGCTGGCCGGTTGCGGCATCGTGCGCGGGGGCGAGGTGAACTTCCCGGTCGACACCACCTCGTGCGAGGACTGGGACCGCCGCTGGAGCGAGGCGGTGGCGGCGTTCGACCCCGATGTCGTGGTCGTGATGAGCGGCGGCTGGGACTGGATCGAGCGCAAGCTGCCGGAGTGGGACGACTTCAAGTTCTACGGCGACCCGGTCTTCGACCAGTACCTGGTGGACGAGTACGTCGAGGCGGTCGACGTGCTGTCGGCCAACGGGGCGCGCATCGCCTGGTTCGACAACGCCTGCTACGAGCTGCAGGACTTCGGCGAGGACCCGACCCACATGAACGAGGACCTCATCCCGGCGCTGCAGGCCCAGCGGCCCGACGTCGTCGACATCATCGAGTTCCACGACCTGGTCTGCCCGGACGGGACGTTCACCAAACAGCTCTTCGGGCTGGAGGACGCCCGGCCGGACGGCACGCACCTGTCCGATCCGGCATCGGACATCGTCGCCGACTGGCTCGGCCCGCAGCTGCTCGAGCTGGCCGCCCAGGGCCGCGTCGAGCGCTGAGGTCGGCGTCGGCGGGCGCTGCCGGTCCGCTCCTCAGGCAGCCGGGTGGGTGATCGACAGTGTCACGCCGGACGACGTCGACGTGCCGCCGCTGAAGCTGGCGGGCGACTCGAGCATCGACCAGGCGTTCGGCGCGGGGAACGATGCCGGTGTCGTCTCGGCGATGCGACACATCCGATCGGCCAGCGTGTTCGGGTCGCCGGGGATCGCGGCGTTCCACATGGTCAGGAAGTCCGGGGGCAGCGCCACGATCGCACGCGGGTTCGAGCCGGTCGAGAAGGTCGCCTCGGCGTCGAGCACCAGGCCGCCCGACAACGGACAGTCGATGGTGAGGCGCACCTGCTGGCCGGCGGCGTAGCCCTTCGCCTGGATGACGGCCATGTTGTAGAAGGGCGACCCTGCGCCGGGCACGAACTGGATGCTCGGCGGCGTGCTCGTGCGGAGGGCAACCGAATCGGTCGGCGGCCCCGCGACGCCGTGGGTCACCGACACCATCCAGGTGCTGGGGTTCGACCACTGCATGAAGGCTCGGGCCTCGGCGGCCGGGAGCGACGGCGGGGCAAACTCCCACAGCGAGCAGTAGAGGTACCCGCCGTCGGCGATCTCATCGGGGATGGCGATGCTGGCACCGGCGGTGCCGTCGCCGAGGTCGGTGAGCTCGACCGTGGTGTCCACCAGGGTCACGTACCCGCATCCCCACACCAGCCGGATCTCCTCGCCGGCCGCGCTCGCCGGCGCCGACACCCATGTGCGGCCACCCTGACCTGCCGGCACCACGTTGGTCTGCGGCATCTCGTAGACCCCCCACCCGAAGCCGACCGGTTCGGGCGGGAGCGTCGGCGCGGTGGTGCTGGAAACCGTCGTGTCCGTCGACGAGGTCGATGACGTGGACGTCGTCGAGGTAGGTGGCGGGACCACGGGCGGGACGACGCAGGCCACGGCCACCACTGCGATCACCGCGGCCACCACAGCGACGCCCGCTGCTCGTCTCGCGCTCATCGCGCACCTCCGCCGGAGACGCCACCGCACATCACGGCAGCATCAACACGCACGACGGTACCAGTTGGGCATCGTCCATACTGCTGCGGTGGACGGTGGGAACACGAGCGACACGACAGACTCCGTCGCGAATCGGCGACGCACATGGCGGCGGAGATTCGGCGTCGGGGCACTGGTGGCCATCGCCGCGATGTGGCCCTTGGCGGCGGCGGTCGAGGCATCGCCGACGGTCCTCGCCGGGTTGCTGCTCGCCGACGTCGTCGTCGTCTTGGGGTTCACGGTCGCGTGGTATCGCCTGGTCGACCTGCGCCTCGAGCCACGCAAGGACGTCGCCGTCGATCAGCACCGATCGCCAGCACCGACGCCAGGGGCAGCCACCTCTCGAGGGCGCGTCGGTGAGTCGCTCACCGACCTGGCGGGGTGGTTGGTGCTCGTCGCCCTCGC
>CAZYKR010000097.1:0-13908 GCA_964648005.1 uncultured Iamiaceae bacterium | reverse complement strand
GGCGGTGTTCTGGAAGATCATGATGATGATCGAGGCGCCGAGCAGGCCGAGGCCGGCGGTGAACAGGCCGGCGACCGAGCCGGTGCGGAACGCCACGTGCAGGGCGTCGGCGAAGTCGAGGCGGCGGGCGGCGGCTGCGGTGCGGACGTTGCCCCGCACGGCGAGCCACATGCCTAGGAAGCCGATCGATGCCGACGCCAGGCAGCCGAGCAGGAACGCCACCGTGCGGAACGTGCCCGCCTGGAGCTTGGTCAGCGCCACATCGGGCGTCTCGACCGCCACGGCGGTGCCGCCGGGACCGGTGATGGCGCCGAGGATCTCGGCGGGCTTGACGATCTCCGTCGAGGTGACGAACACGACGATGGCCAGCGGGATCACGATGATGCCGATGGTGCGGAACTGGCGCTTGAGGTAGGCGAGCGCCCCCTCCTGGATGGCGCCGGCGATCTCCACCATCTGCTCGGTGCCCTGCTCCTTGGCGAGGATGGTCTTGATCTGGGAGGCGCCGATCAGCAGCGCCAGCAGGCCCACGCACGCGGCGAAGACCAGCAGACCCCACTCGGTGCTGCCCAGCTCGAAGACCTGGTAGCCGCCCTCGGCGGCCAGGGTCGGTGTCATGGGTTGCTCTCTCCTGTCGTTGGGACGGCATCGTTGCCGTACCGGTTCTTGCGATCGGTGACCGAGGGCGCTGCGGTCATGACGCCACCGCCTCGCCGTTGGTGCCGGCGTCGTGCGCCCGCACGACGTTGTGCACGTGGACCTGGCGGGCGACCTTCTCGCCGAGCATCCGGTCGTGCTCGCCGACGCGCACCACCAGCGGCCCGTCGAACGGGTGCTTCTCGCGCACCTCGACGTGGACGTCGGGCACGATGCCCAGGCGGGCGAGGAAGCTCATCACCTCGGGGTCGGTCGAGCCGGGGACGGCCACGACGGCTTGGTCACCGGGCTCGAGGTCGTACAGCTGGCCGAGCAGCGGCAGCTCCACCTGGCCCGCCACGGGGATGGGGAAGCCGTGCGGGCAGGTCTCGGGTCGGTGCAGCGCCACGAACATCCGCTCGAGCACCTCGTCGGGCAGGTCGTGCTCGAACGCCGGCGCCAGCGCGTCCGCTTCGTTCCAGGCGTAGCCGAGCATGTCGGCGAGGAACCGCTCGACGATGCGGTGGCGGCGGATGGCGCTGATCGCCTCGCGCCGCCCGGTGTCGGTGAAGGTCACGCCGTGGTACGGCCGGTGATCGACCAGGCCGCGATCGGCCAGGCGTTTGACGGTGGCCGTCACGGTGCCGGGGCTGAGGCCGAGCGTCTCCGCGAGGTCGCCCGTGTGCGCCTCCCCGCCGTCGCGGGTGTGGCGGTAGACGGCCTTGAGCGTCTCGCGCTCGGATTTGGTGAGATCGGGGGTCATCTTTTGGCTTGGCAAAACCTTGATCGGAGCGCCGGAGATTTCACACGCGCCCACGGTCGCGACGCAAACCGGAGGCCCCGACCGGCCGGTCCCGCCGGCGGCGGATCCGTACACTGGACCGATCACGACGGACGGGGGCGGAGCAGACGGGCCGTGGCCGCGGCGAGCGGCGTGGGTGGCCGCCGCGACTGCCACGGCCGTGGCGCTGAGCTCGCTCGGTGTGGCGCTCGGCGCCGATTGGGTGCCGGCCTCGGACTGGGCTCTGATCGAGGCCTCGGTGCGCGACGTCGGCTCGGCGCACACGCCGCTCGTCGGCTTCTTCTCCCGCTACGGCTGGTTCCACCCCGGCCCGTGGCCGCTGTACGTGCTCGCCGTGCCCTATCGCCTGTTCGGGGCGTCGCCGCAAGCGCTGCTCGTCGCCGTGGGCCTGGTGAACACGGCGGCGGTCGTCATCTGCTGCCGGGCGTCGTGGCGGATCGGGGGGCATCGGCTGCTGCTGGTCACGTCCGGAGCGCTCATCGCCTTGATGGCCGGGATGCGCGTCTGGCTCCTCGTCGACCCATGGAACCCCTGGCTCGGTCTGCTGCCGTTCGCGGCGCTGGTGCTGTGCTGCTGGGCGCTGGCCCTCGGCCATCGCTGGTACCTCCCGGCCGTCGCTGCGCTCGCCACGTTCGTCGTGCAGTGCCACGTGGCGTTCGTCGTCCCGTCGGTCGTCGTCGTGCTGGCGGCGCTCGTGCTCTGCGTGCTGTGCGTCCGGTCGGGGGGTGGCGCGCCGTGGCGGCCGGCGCTGCTCGTCGGTGCCGCCGTCGTGCTGGTCGGCTGGGCGCCGGTCGTGGTGGAACAGGTCGTCGCCGACGATGGCAACCTGGCGGCCCTCGGATCGTTCTTCGTCACCGCCAGCGTCGAGCCGACGGCAGGGCCGGTCCAGGGCGCGCGCATCCTCGCCACCGAGACCTCAGGGTGGCCCCCGTGGCTCGGGCGGCCCGAGCCCACCCGCTTCGACGGTGACCCGCGCACCGGTGACGTGCCCGACTTGGCGTCGCCCTGGTCGGTGGCGGTGCCGGTCGCCCTCGTGGCCGCCACCTGGTATCTCGCCCGGCGGCGCGGGGCAGGCTGGATCGCCACGGGGGCGATCCTGGCGTTGGCGCTGCTCGCCGGGAGCTGGATCGGGCTCGCGCGCCTGGCAGGCCCGCAGTACTACTGGTTGGTGCGCTTCACGTGGATCGTCGGGTGGTTCGGCGCCGTGGTCGTGGCGGCGTTCGTGGTCGAGGTGCTGCTCGACACGGCCTGGCTGCGGCGCGGTTCCCCAGCCGGCCGACGCGCTCGGTCAGCGCTCGCCGGAGCGGCGATGGCCGCAGTGCTGCTCGCCGGCTCGGTGGCGGTGCGCACCGGTGCCGACCCGGTGCTGCCGGCACAGACCCTCGGCCTGACCGTGGCGAGCCTTGGTCCGGCGACGCTCGGTTGGTTGGAGGGACACGTCTCGCCTGGCGGCCCGGTGGCCGTCGAGGGGAGGCTCAACGAGAAGAACGGCGCCACGCAGGGCCTCTACAACGTGCTCGACGCTGCCGGATACGACGTCTCACTGCGCGGCGTGTGGGGAAGGCAGGTGCGCGAGGACCGGCGCGACGAGGCACCGGTGACACTGTTCGTCGCCAGCGGGGATCGTGTCGAGGCTTGGCGTGCTCGGGGCATCGAGGAGATCGCCGCGTTCGAGCCAAACGACTTGGGATCGGCGCTGGCGCTCGAGCCGACGGTCGTGTTCCTCGGCGATGGCGACGCGCTCCCGGAGGAGGAGACGGCGCCGAGCCCTGATGAGCCCACCGGCGGGTGATCAGCCCGGGCGGCCCTCGGCCACGAGCCGGTCGAGCACCAGCTCGGGATGTTCCTGTTCGAGGCGCGCCACCCAGTACTGGCTCTCGAACAGCGCCAGGATGGTGCCGTCGGCGCGCTCGAGGACCCGGACGCCGGTCATCGTGCGCAGCTGATCGGCACTGGCCTCGTCGGTGCGACGGGCGACGGTGTAGCTGGTGCCCGACAGCTCGACCGGCGCGCCGAACTCCTGCTCGAGCCGCCAGGTCGCCACCTCGAACTGCATCTGGCCGACGGCGGCGAGCACCGGTGCCTGATCGCCGAGGTCGCGGTCGCGCAGCACCTGCACCACGCCCTCCTCGTCGAGTTGGGCGATCCCCTTGCGGAACTGCTTGAACTTGCCGGTGTCGCGCACTCGGGCGATGGCGAACAGCTCGGGAGCGAAGCTCGGGATGGCCGGGAACTCCACCGGCGTGTCGAGCCACAGCGTGTCGCCGACGCGCACCTCGGTGGCGTTGACGAGGCCGATCACGTCGCCGGCGTAGGCCTCCTCGACGGTCTCGCGCTCCTGGCCGAACACCTGGTGGGCGTACTTGGTCGAGAACGGCTTGCCCGTGCGCCCGTGGGTGACGACCATGCCCCGCTCGAAGCGGCCGCTGCACGTGCGCACGAAGGCGATGCGGTCGCGGTGGTTGGGGTCCATGTTCGCCTGCACCTTGAACACGAATCCGCTGAACGGCGCGTCGAGCGGACGGCGATCGCCGTGCACGTCCAGGCGGGGTGCCGGCGAGGGCACGAGGTCGACGACGCTGTCGAGCAGCTTGCGCACGCCGAAGTTCGTCAGCGCCGAGCCGAACAGCACCGGCGTGGCCTCGGCGGCCAGGAACGCCTTGGGGTCGAGGTCGGCGCCGACGGCGTCGAGCAGCCCCTGTTCCTCGACCGCCGTCTCCCACGCCTCGCCCTCGGCGGCGGCGGCCGCCTCGGGGTCGAGGTCTTCCTCGGGGGCCATCGTCGAGCCGTGGCTCGTCCGGGTGAATCGGGTGTAGGTGCCGGCGCGCCGGTCGATGACGCCACGGAAGTCGCCGGCGATGCCGACGGGCCAGGTGAGCGGCGTCGGGCGGATGCCCAGCTGGTCCTCGATCTCGTCGATGAGCTCGAGCGGGTCGCGCCCGGGCCGGTCCCACTTGTTGATGAACGACAGCAGCGGCAGCTCCCGCTGGCGGCAGACGTCGAAGAGCTTCAACGTCTGGGGCTCGATGCCCTTGGCGGCGTCGAGCACCATCACCGCGGCGTCGGCGGCGGCGAGCACACGGTAGGTGTCCTCGGAGAAGTCGCGGTGCCCCGGGGTGTCGAGCAGGTTGACCACGCAGTCGCGGTAGGGGAACTGCATCACCGCCGAGGTGATGGAGATGCCGCGCTTCTGCTCGAGCTCCATCCAGTCACTGGTGGCGGCCCGTCCACCGCCGCGCGCCTTGACGGCGCCGGCCTGGTTGGCGAGCGCACCGCCGTAGAGCAGGAACTTCTCGGTGAGCGTGGTCTTGCCGGCGTCGGGGTGCGAGATGATGGCGAAGGTGCGGCGGCGCGCGGCTTCGGCGGCGGGGTCGTCGTGCTCGGGCATGGGGCGATCAGGCTACCGGGGGGCGCTCGACTGACCGGCGTCGGCGGGGACGTCCGGCCACCGGTACGCCGACGGCCGGCGGTTGGCCAGGCTGGGCAGCTGCGCTCGCACCTCGGCGAGTCGGCTCAGGTCGAGGTCGGTAACCGCGACGGTGCCGTGCTGGTTGGTGTCGTCGACGGCATCGGACACCGGGCCCCGCGCCAGGACCGTGCCCCACGGGTCGATGATCATCGACTCGCCGTGCCAGCGCAGCTTCGGAGCACTCGATCCCTGCTGCGCCGCGGCGACGACGAAGCACTGGTTCTCGATGGCGCGCGCCCGCAGCAGCACCTCCCAGTGCGGGGGGCCGGTGCGCGCCGTGAAGCACGCCGGGACGACGAGCACCGACGCCCCCCGCAGCGCCAGGATGCGGTACAGCTCGGGGAAGCGCAGGTCGTAGCAGACGCTCATCCCGACCCCCACCGGTCCAGCGTCGGCGACGACGAGGTCGTCGCCCGGCTCGACGACCGACGACTCGTGGAACTCGGCACCGGGGACGTCGCAGTCGAACAGGTGCACCTTGCGGTACGTGGCGACGACCGCCCCGTCGGGGCCGATCAGGCACGAGGTGTTGGCGGTGAGCTCGCTGCCGGCACGTCGCTCCACGAAGGAGCCGGCGACGAGCCAGATGCCGGCGTCGGCGGCCTGCGTGGACGCCCACTCCAGGGTGGGTCCGTCGAACGGCTCGGCGGCGGCGGCGAGCACCGGCCCCGGGCCCATGCAGCCGAACAGCTCCGGCAGCACCACGAGCGACGCGCCGTCGTCGACGCAGCGCGCCACCAACTCGCTCGCCCAATGCAGGTTGGCGTCCTTGTCGGGACCCGCCGTCAGCTGCACGGCGCCGGCACGCACGATCGGCGTCGCTGCCTCGGTGTCACCCATCGAGCGAACGGTACCCTCGCCGCGTGCCCGACGGACCCGACGAGACCCCGCAGCCGGCGATGCGACGCTGGCGGCCGTCGCCGGCAGTCATCGTCGTGCTCGTGGTGCTCGGCCTGTGCGTCGTGGCGCTCATCGCCATGCGCAGCGGCGAGGACTTCGTCGCCGCGCCCGGCGGTTCCGCCGCCACGACCGACGGATCGACCACGACCGTCGCCTCCGGGACGCCGACGACGTCGACGCCGGCGACCTGGCAGACCCAGTTCCTGGCCTGCGTGGCGACCCGGGAGTCCGACGACGAGCCCGATGCGGTCGGACCCGGGGGCGTCGCCTTCGGCACCTACCAGATCACGCAGCAGACGTGGGACAACACGGCCGAGCACTACGGCTGGACCGATCTGGTCGGCGTGAACCCGGCGCAGGCATCGGCGGACCAGCAACAGCAGGTCGCCATGGCGCTGCTCCAATGGCAGGGCGCCGAGCCCTGGGGTGGCGGCTGCTCGGCCTAGTCGGCGAGCGTGCCGCCGGCGGGATCAGCGGATGACGATGGGGCGGACCTCGAGCGAGGCCGATGCCGTCGCCACGACGACCCCGTCCTTCAACACGTCCACCGTGTAGGTGTAGGTGCCGGGCAGCTCCGGGCAGGCGGTTCCGCTCTGGCTCGGCACCGGCACGACGGGGCAGATCAGGTGGGGTTTGGGGCTCGACGGAGCGGTCGAGATCGTCCGGTCGTCCTGGCCGCCGTCGGGACCGTGCACGCGCACCGCCAGCCCGTCGGCACCCGTCACCGACCAGGTGAGCTGCGGCGCGTTCGCCATGACCCATCCGCCGGTGATCGTCGGCGGCGCGACGTCGACGTCGATCGCGATCGTGCGTGGGGCTGTCGTCGTGGTGCCCACCGGCGCCGTCGTCGAGGTCGTCGGCTGCGTCGTCGAGGGCGCCGTCGTGGCATCGGCCGCGGTCGTTGTCGGGCTGGGACCGCCCGGCGCCGCGGTCGTGCTCTGCGGGACGCTCGATGTGGCCGTGCCGCCCGCGCCGGCCTCGGCCGTCGTCGTCGTGGACGACGCGCCCGATGCCACCTCGGCGTCTCCGCCGTCGCGCAGCAGCAGGAGCACGCCGATCACGAGGAGCACGCCCGCCGCCGCGCCGAGCGCCACCCAGAGCGGCGTGCGGCCGCTGCCACCGGCGGCGCGGGCGGCGCGGTCCGGCGGTGGTGGCCCGTCGACGGCGGTGAGCGCAGTTGCCGGCGGGGTCGGCGCCACGGAACCTGGGCCGGCGTCGGCGCCTGCGGACAGGTGCCCGGCGTCGCCGGCCGCGCCGCCGCCACCCGGGCCGCCGCCACCCGGGCCGCCGCCCGCCGCCCCGCCGCCCGCTGTGCCGGCGCCGCCGGCGAAGGCGGACCCACCCATCGGAACGCCGGCGGCGGCCAGCGCCGCTGCCGCCTGCTGCTTGAACACGATCGGCGCCAGGAGGGGGATGGCAGCGAACATGGCGCTGGGCGCGAGCTGTGTGCGCTGGCGCTCGTCACACGTCGTGCAGCTGGTGGCGTGACGCTCGATGAGCTTCAGCGCGTCGGCATCGAAGGCGTCGAGGCCGGCGCTGGCCAGCGAGGCGCGCAGCTCGGGGCACGCCGGTGCGCCGTCACGCCACAGCACCCGGGCGCGCACGGCGCCGTCGAGCCGACCGCGCACGCGATGCACGAGCTGGTTGGCGGCGTTGCGGTTCATGCCGAGGACGTCGCCGACCTCGGCCGGGCTCATGCCGTGGCGCAGCTGGAGGTGCAGGACCTCGGCGTCTCGTTCGCCCAACGCCTCGACCGCTCCCCACAGCAGCGCGGCGGCCTCGTTGTCCTCGGCGATACGGGCCGGGTCGTCGAACGAGCCGAGGCGGTCCTCGACGCCGAAGCCGGCGGGACCGGCGTCGCCTGTGCCGAGCGCTCGGCCGGCACCGGCGCTCACGAGGGCCATCCCGGCATCGTCGAACGCCGTGATGCGCTGCTCGCGTTCGCGCCGGTTGAAGGCCTGGTTGCGACAGATGCGCAGGATCCAGCCGCCGAACGCGCCCGGGTCGGCGAGGTTGTCGATGTTGCGCCAGGCCGCGAGGAAGCCGTCCTGGGCGACCTCGGCCGCCACCTCGTCGTCGCGCACGATGCGTCGGGCGACGTCGAAGCAGCGGTCGAACCACGCGTCGTAGAGCCGGCCGAAGGCGTCGGGGTCACCGCTGCGGGCTTGGGCCACCCAGCCGGCGTCGCGCTCGCGATGCGGGTAGCGCTCCTCACCGTCGCTGGCATCCATGCGGTCGTCATTGTGGCGCATCTTCCGGTCGGACCTTTGGCTGGGACGACCTGGTGAGGTCGTCGTACAGCGGTCCTGACCGGCGAGCACCCTCGCGCTTACGCCGCACGATCTCGTTCTGGTGGTGCAACCCGGGGGGTAGCCGACCCGGTGGACCCCCACAACCGAGGGGGTGGAGCCGGGGGCCGTGAGCCGTCAGTCGATGGCGTGCTCTTCGAGGAGGCGGCGGCCGATGACGAGCTTTTGGATCTCGCTCGTGCCCTCCCCGACGATCATCAGCGGTGCGTCCCGGTACAGGCGCTCGATCGGGTACTCGGCGGCGTACCCGTTGCCGCCGTGGATGCGCAGCGCCTCCTGGCAGATCTCCCAGCACGTCTCCGAGCAGAAGTACTTGGCCATGCCGGCCTCGAGGTCGCTGCGCTCGCCCCGCTGCTTGCGGCGGGCGGCGTCGTAGCAGACCAACCGGGCGGCGTGGAGCTTGGTGCCCATCTCGGCGAGCTTGAACTGGATGGCCTGGTGCTCGGCGATGGGCTTGCCGAAGGTCTGGCGTTGCTGGGCGTAGCGGATTGACTCGTCGAACGCCCGTTGCGCCACGCCGACGGCCCGAGCCGAGATGTTGATGCGGCCCAGCTCGACGGCCGCCATCATCTGGAAGAACCCCTGGCCTTCCTCGCCGCCGAGCACCATGTCGGCCGGGACCCGGTGGTCGTCGAAGGTCAGCTCGACCGTCTCGACGCCCCGGTAGCCGAGCTTGTGGATGTTCGGCCCGACGGTGATGCCACCGCTGCGCTCGCCGGGCTCCTTCTCGACCAGCAGGACGCTCATGCCTCGGTGGCGGCTGGCCGGGTCGGGATTGGTGCGCACGAGCGTCACCACGAGGCCCGCCTCGCGGCCGTTGGTCAGCCACATCTTGGTGCCGTTGACGAGGTACTCGTCGCCGTCGCGCTCCGCCTTGGTGCGGATCGAGGCCACGTCGCTGCCGGCGTCGGGCTCGCTCAGCGAGTAGGCGCCGCGGATCTCGCCCGTCGCCATCCGCGGGAGCAGCCGAGCCTTCTGGGCATCGGTGCCGAACGTCTTGATCAGGAAGCACCCCATGAAGTGCGTGTTCAAGAAGCCGCTGACGCTCATCCATCCGTAGGCCAGCTCTTCGACGATCTGGGCGTAGGTCAAGATGTCGAGCCCGAGACCGCCGTACTCCGGCGGCACGGTGATGCCGAACAGCCCGAGCTCCTTCATCCGCTCGACGAGCTCGACGGGGTACTCGTCGTCGGCGTCGTACCGGCCGGCGTTCGGGATGATCTCCTTGTCGCGGAACTGACGCACGACCGCCAGCAGCTCCTCGCGGATCTCGGCGTGCTCGTCGGTCGCATCCGTCGTGTGCGCCATGGTCGGCTCTCCTCGTGTGCTGCGCCTCGGGTCGGCGACGCCGACCTTGCACGATAGAGAACCCTGACGCCAACGTCATGTGCGAGCCGTGGCAGCGGCCGGGAATGGCGGCCTCGCTGCGTGCGGTCAAGAATGCAACGCGTTCTCGTTCCCGCCGGCGTGGTCCGGCACAGCACCGGAGGTGCCCAGTGCACATCGCCGATCCCTTCGCCAGCCCCGCGGTCGCCCGCCGCTATGTCGACAAGGTGGCGTTCGTGACCGGCGCCGCCTCGGGCATCGGCCGAGCGAGCGCCGTGCGCCTGGCGGCTGAGGGCGCGTCGACCTACCTCGTCGACGTCAACGCCGAGGGCGTGCAGGAGACGGCGGCCACCATCGTCGCGGCCGGTGGCACCGCCACCGCTGCCCCGCTCGACGTGCGCGACGCGGCGGCGTGCAACGCTGCCATCGAGGCCTGCGTCGCCACCTACGGCGGCATCGACGTGCTGTGCAACATCGCCGGGGTCGGGGGCATGTCGCACGTCGCCGAGGAGACGCGGGACCGGCTCGACCTGATGTACGACGTGAACGTCGCCGGTCCCTTCAGCCTGATCCAGGCGGCGCTGCCGTCGCTGATCGAGCGGACCGGCAACGTGGTGAACCTGGCCTCGACCGCCGGCATCATCGGCCAGGCGTACTGCGTCGCCTACTGCGCCTCGAAGCACGCCATCGTCGGGATGACGAAGGCGCTGGCCGTCGAGCTCGGACGCACCGGGGTGCGCTTCAACGCCGTGTGCCCGGGCGGCGTCAACACGGGGCTGATCGCGGCGTTCCTCCCGCCGGATGGCGCGAGCGGTTCGCTGATCAGCCGGCAGTTCCTGAACCGCGACATGCAGGAGCCCGAGTCGGTGGCAGCGATGGTGGCCTACGTCGGTTCCGACGAGGCCCACTACGTGAACGGCGCCGTCCTGCCCATCGACGCTGGCACGACGACCGGCTGAGGCGCCGGGCGGCGCCGCGAGATCAGCCGGCGGGCGTGGTGGGCGTCGGATCGGCCTGCTCGGAGCCGAACGCCTCGGGGAACTGCGCCTCGAGGTACTCGGACGACAGCGACGCGTCCGTCGGGTCGAGCTTGAAGACCCACCGGAGCTGCGCCACCAGCAGGTGGTTGATGAGCGCGTCACCCTGCTCGGGTGGGAGGAAGCCGTCGACACAGCCGTCCTCACCGAGTTGGAGCACCGGCGCCAGGGCCGGGACCTGCTCGGCGAACTTGCTCAATCCGCCCTGGGCCCGGATCGGCCCGCACAGGTCGGTGAAGGCGTTGTGCCCGGCGTTGGCGATGACGACGAGTCGCTTCGGGGCGTCCAGCCAGTCGTAGGTCTGCTCGATGGTGTCGAGGGCGATCGTGGCGTCGCGCTCCCCGGCGATCAGCATCACCGGCACTCCGGGCGGGTCGGTCGTCTGGAAGGCCTCCTCGAGCGCGGCGATGCGTTCGGGACCGGTCAGGCGCGACGCATCCGGCCCCAGGGCCACCGGCGGGACCGGCGCCTTGCCGATGAAGGCGTCGACCGTGTTGTCGACGGCGATCAGGCGGCCGGCGGTGGAACCGCCCGCGCTGTGGCCGGTGACGGCCAGCTCCTCGAAGTCCGAGGCCCCCTTGAGCATGCCGTCCGAGACGTTCTCGTCGCGCAGCGCCGTCAGCAGGTTCTGCATGTCGCGCACGTCCTGGTCGGCCGTGGCGTCGGCGCCGGCACCGCCGCTGAACAGCAGACCCGGCAGGGAGCGTTCCTTGTGGTCCGGCGCCGCGACGACGAACCCCCACGAGGCCAGATGCGCCATCGACCGCGACTCGAACAGGTAGTAGCCGCTGAAGCCGTGGCTGTGCAGCACCACCGGGAACGGGCCCTCGTCGCTGGCCACCGGCGCGTCGTACACCTCGACCTCGGTCAGGTCGATCTCCTGGTCGAACTCGGCCGGCAGCACGGCACGGGCCGACTCGGGGAAGGCGACCGAGGTGCGGTAGCCCTCGATGCGCGTCGTGTCGGCGGCGGCGGTGGGATCCGCCGGGTAGAAGACCACGGCGTTGCGCGCGCAGGAGGCGGCCGGATCGGTCGGGCACGGCTCGGCCGAGATCTCCAGTTCCGTGGTGCCGACGCGGTACGGCCCGGGCGTGGCGTAGTCGACCGGCGCGGCGGCGCCGGCTCCGGTGGTCGGCGTCGTGCCACTGCTCGAGGTGGCGTCGGTGTCCGCGGCGCAGGCCGCCGACACGAGGGCGGCCCCGAGGAGCACGGGCAGCGTCCAACGGCGGCTGCGGGGGCGGGCGAGGGTGGTGGTCACGGTCGACGCTCCTGGGGTGGTTCGGAGGTTGGTCGGTCGTCGGGACCGCGCAGTTCGGCGGCCCGCTCGGCGGAGCGGCGCGACGCGTCACCGAAGATGCCCTTGGCCATCAGCGAGGTCTCCCGGGTCCGGCGTTCGCCGTAGATGGCGGCTCGAGCCTCGTGGGCGGAGGCGTCATCGGGCGCGGCGGCCACCGCCAGCTCCACGAGGTGGCATCCGAGCGCCAACTCGCCGGCAGCGACCAACTCGCGCGCCCGGTCGACGAGCGCGTCGGTGCCGCCGGCGAGCTGGGCCACCTCGAGCGCCAACGCCGACGTGCGCGCCGGCTTGAGGTTCGCCGGGTTGCCGTCGTACCAGCCGCCGTAGAGTCGCCAGGTGTTGCGCACGACGAACTCCGGCTCGTCGTAGATGGGCGCCAGCCAGGGGCGCGTGGCCAGGTCCGGATCGAGCCGGACGGTGCCGAGCACCTCGTCGAGCGTGGCGCCCTCGTTCATGAGCGCCAGCGTGTCGCCCGCCAGCTGTTCGAGCGCCGTCGCCATGTCGCCGAGCACCAGTTCGATGCGCGACGCGCCGGCGAGCGGCAGCCCGTGCGCGGGCAGCAGCAGTTCGGGCCCGGCGGCCGCGATGCGTCGAAGGGTCGCGGCCCATTCCAAGGGATACCGCTGCACCTTCTGCGGGTTGCCGGCGTTGGGGAAGGTCCAGATGACGAAGTCGCCGACGATGGCGGCGCGGCGTTCAGCGTCCCACGCCCAGGTGTGATCGTCGGTCTCGCCACGGCCGTGGTGCAGATCGAGCACGAGATCTCCGACGTGCAGCCGCAACTGGTCGGTGTAGGTCGTGGTGGGGCGCACACCGAGGCCGGTGAGCCACTGCTCGGCCAGGCCCGCGATGGCACCTCGGTCGATGGCGCTGCCGCCGAACTGTCGGGCGTTGATGGCGGCGTTGTGCCCGGCGGTGCGCACGTACCGGTCGAAGCGCACCGGCACGTTGGCGTGCGCCACGACCGACGGGCGCGGGCCGCGCCCCTCGTTGTCGGCGACGATGGCGGCGGCGCCGCCCACGTGATCGAGGTGCCCGTGCGTGTAGACGATCGTGTCGACGGGGTCGGCGCGCCACGATCGCAGCGCCTCGACCACCCGCGGCCCGAACATGGCGTGGGACACGTCGAACAGGACGAGACCGTCACCGCCGTCCAGGGCGACGACGTGACTGAAGGCGTCGACCATGGCGATGCCGTCGGCGAGCTCGTGCAGCTCGGCGGACATCGGGTTGAAGCCGGGATCGAAGGTCCCGGTGTCGACGATGCGCGCCGACTGGGTCAGCAGGTCCGCCATGACAACCCCCCTGGTGGTCCGAGCGGGATGGGGACGGTACCATCCGCTGCTGGCGAGGAGGTCCCGACGACTCGGAGCGGCACCATGGACCTTGCAGATCGATTGGCGGCGGCGAAGCGGCAGCGCTTGGGCATCCCCGAGCCTGCGCCGGACCGTCGAGACGTGGCGCAACCCGCCACGGTGGACCTGACCGGGCCCGTGCCTGTCGTCGACCTGACCGAGTCGTTGCTCCCACCCGTCACTGTTGCTGCGGAGGTCGCTGCTGTGCCCGAACACGAGGATGAGCCGGTGCTCGATGACGGGTTCGCCGCCACCGACCCCAACGCCGTCACGAGCTGGTCGTGGGACGCCTCCGGCAACGCCGGCTCGGCCGACGGTTGGCTGACCGATGGCGCTGCCGAGGCGTCCGATGCCGACGCGTCCGATGGCGACGCGTCCGACGAAGATCTCGGTCTGCCCGACAACGACACCTGGGCCCGCGCCCTGCGGGAGCGGCGCCGACCGTCCTGACCGGTGCCGCCGGTCGTGCACGGCACCCTGGTCGGTGTCAGCCGGCCTCAGCCAACGGGTCGTCGCCTGCTCTTGGCGCGGTACATCTCCTGATCGGCACGGCTGAGCAGGTCGGTGGCGTCGAGGTCGGGGTCAGCCGACCGTGCTCGGCCGACGCTGGCGCTGACGGTGAGCGACGTCGACCCGACCAGCATCGGGACGCGGAAGGCGTCGTGGATCCGTTCGACGACGACGGTGGTGGTGCCTTCGTCCATGCCTTCGCACACGACGACGAACTCGTCGCCGCCAAGGCGTGCCACGGTGTCCATCGTCCGCACGACCCGTCGC
>CAZYKR010000096.1:0-14114 GCA_964648005.1 uncultured Iamiaceae bacterium | reverse complement strand
AGCAACGCCATCACGAGCCGCTGCGGCACGTGGGTGGCATCGGCCTCGATGAAGCTGACCGGGGCCAGCAGCAGTGTCGTCAGCGGTGGGTGGTCCGCCGCCGGGGTGAACGGACCGCCGTCACGCGACAGCTCGTACAGATGGCCGTGCGCCAGGAACTTCGCCGACGCCGAATACCAGAAGGCGTCGCCGCACAGGAACTGGCCACAGGTGTCGACCGCCCGCTTGGCCAGCACGATGTAGCCGGCCCGGAACGCCAGGCCCAGGCCGGCGATGGCGATGATGCGGCGCTGGACGGCGTCGAGCCGACCGATCAGGTGGGTGGTCCGGGCGCGGACGCCACCCGCCACGGGCGTTCAGGCCTCGCGGTCGGCAGGCGCGGGGGCGCGGTTGATCGGGTGGTCCGGACCGAGCGCCTCGCGGCGGATGACCGGCGCGTCGCGTCCGGTGCCGGTGGTGCGCAGGGTCGGCCCGACCGTGCGGGAGGCGCCGCCCTCCTCGTGGTACTCCTCCTCGACGTTGACCTCCCACACGTCGTGGTCGGTGCCGTCGAGGATGTTCTCCACCGTGAGCATGGCGGTGAACATCGAGTGGTCCTGGTTGTTGTACCGGTGCATGCCGTTGCGTCCGACCGGGTGGACGTTGGCGGCGTCGTGCGTGAGCCAGTCGACCAACACGGCGACGTTGCCCTTGTAGCGCTGGTCGTAGAAGGGATAGGCCTTGGGCATCCGCACCACGTAGCCGGCCTCCACGCGAGCGGGGTCCACCAGACCGAGGATGCCGAGCTCGCGCTTGGCCTGCTCGACGAGCTCGTCGTCGGGACGGTTCCAGGTCTCGTCGCCCTCGAACACGAAGTACTCGAGTCCGAGGCAGGTGCGCCCCTCCTTGACCAGGTACGGCGACCAGGAGCCGAAGTTCTGGATGCGTCCGACCTGCACCTCGCGGCTGTGGACGTAGATCCAGTTGTCGGGGAAGGAGTACTCCTCGGGCACCACGAGCGCCACCGTGAGGAAGTCGCGGTACTTGAGGTCGGCAGCGGCGGCGGCGACGCGCTCGGGCACGGGTGGGTCCATGGCCCGTAGCAGCGAGGAGATCGGCATCGACGACACGACGTGGCTGCACGGGTAGGCCGTCTCGGCGCCGGTGGCGTCGCGGGCGACGACCTCGGTGGCCCGTCCGTCCTCGTGACGGATGCGCACCACCTTGGTCTGCAGGTGCACCTTGCAGCCGCGCGCCTCGACCTGGTCGGTGCAGGCCTCCCACATCATCCCGGGACCGAACTTGGGGTACTGGAACTCCTCGATGAGCGAGGTGATGTCCTTCTGGTTCCGCTTCGGCAGCAAGGCGTTGAGCACGGCATTGAACAGCGAGAGGTTCTTGATGCGCTGCGCCGCGAAGTCGGCCGGCAGCTCGTTGACCGGTACGCCCCAGAGCTTCTCGTTGTAGGTCTTGAAGAAGTGCTCGTAGAGCCGGACACCGAACCGGGCCACGATCCAGCCCTCGAGGGTCGTTTGATCCTTGGGCGGTCGGATGCGGGCCCAGATGTAGGACAGCACGCAGCGCACCGCCTCGATGATGCCGAGGTTGCCGAGCGCGTTCGAGGCCTTGAGCGGGTAGTCGTAGTATTTGCCCTCGTAGTAGATCCGGCTCATGCGGGGCCGCATCATGAAGTCCTCGTCCGGCAGGATCTCGTGCCAGAGCTGCTCGACGGGCTCGACCTTGGTGAAGAACCGGTGCCCGCCGATGTCGAAGCGCCAGCCGTCGCGCTCGACCGTGCGGGAGATGCCGCCGACGATGTCGTCGGCCTCGAGCACGACGCAGGGCGCGTCACGCTTGGTCAGCTCGTAGGCGGCGGTCAGACCGGCGGGACCGGCGCCGATGATGACGACCGGGTGGTCGACATCGAGGGCGCGTTCGGTGACGGGCTCGGAATCGCTCGAGGCCGTGCGGTCCTCGTCGTGGGTGCTCATGCGGCGTCCTTCGTCGGCGTCGGTGCCGAGCGTCGCGATCGGAAACCAGAGCAGTGTACCGACGGCTCTCGTGGGGATCGGGAATCGGTCAGGGCCCGCCGCGACCGCAGTGACAGGGTGCGAAGGGGCCGGACGCGCCCCGGGTACAGTCCTGCGGATGCGCGTGACCTCGAGCGAGCCCGATCGCGTGCAGGATCCGGGCGCGTCCGCTCCCGCCGGCGAACCGGACGAACCTGTCGAGCAGCCCCCGACATCGGCGCCGATCGAGGTCGTGGTGCTGGCGCTGCTGGCGGTGGCCGCAGGCGTGGTGCTGCGGTTCGTCGCCCACACGCCGCTGTGGCTGGACGAGGCGCTGTCGGCGAACATCGCCGCGCTGCCGCCGGGCGAGATCCTCTCGGCGCTCGAGCACGACGGTCACCCGCCGCTGTACTACCTGCTGCTCCACGGCTGGATGCAGCTCGTGGGCGAGGGCGACGAGGCGGTGCGCGCCCTGTCGGGCCTCATCAGCGTTGTGTCGTTGCCGGTCGCCTGGTTCGTCGGGAGGCGCCGGGGCGGCCCGTTGCTCGGGTGGGTCTTCGTGGCGGTGCTGGCGTTGTCGCCGTTCGCGCAGCGCTACGCCACCGAGACCCGCATGTACTCGTTGGTGGCGCTGCTGGTGCTGGTCGGGTACCTGCTGATCGACGACGCGCTGCGGCGCGGACGCGGCGGCTGGCGCTACCCGGTGATCGGTCTCGTGGCGGGCGCCCTGATGCTCAGCCACTACTGGGCCATGTACCTGCTCGCCGCCGTCGGCCTGGTGCTCGTGTGGCACGCGTGGCGGCGTCGCGGCACGCCGCTGGCGCGACGCTGCGTCATCACGCTGGCGTGGATGGTCGGCGGGGTCGTCCTGGTGTTCGGCTGGTGGGTGCCGTCGATGCTCTATCAGGCTGCGAACACGGGCACGCCCTGGGCGGCGCCGACGCGGCCGACCGTCACGACCAGCATCGCCCTCGTCGACCTGGCGGCGGGGACCGGAGGGTTGGCGGAGTCCCCGCTGCTCGCCGTGGTGACGGCGGTGCTGTTCGCCCTGGGCCTGTTCGGTGTGGCCGTGGGTCGCACCCGCGTCGAGCTCGACCTGCGGACCAACCCGCAGGTGCGCCTGGAGGCGATCGTCGTCGGCCTGACGATGGCGCTGGGCATCGTGGCCGGCTACGCCGCCGCGTCGGCGTTCGCCTCCCGGTATGCCTCGGTGCTGTTCCCGCTCTACCTCCTCGTGGCGGCGGCAGGCGTCACCCGGTTCGTGTCGCGACCGGTGCGCGCCGTCGTGCTCGGCGCCGTCTTGGCGCTCGGTCTGGTCGGGGGCCTCTTCCACGGCCTGGTCCAACAGCGGACCCAGGCGGAGCTGCTGGCCCAGGGCGTCGCCGACAACGCTCGCCCGGGTGACGTCGTCGTGTACTGCCCCGACCAGCTCGGACCGGCGACCAGTCGGGCGCTGGCGGCCGTCGGCGCGCCCGAGCTCGACCAGGTGACGTACCCGGCGCTCACCCCGCCCCAGCGTGTCGACTGGGTCGGGTACGGCGAACGGCACGCCGCGGCCGATCCCGCAGCGGTGGCGGCCGAGGTCGATGCGCGCGCCGGCGCCGATCACGGGGTGTTCGTGGTGTGGGCCGGCACGTACCGGACGCTCGAGGGCCAGTGCGAGGCGCTGGTGGGCGCACTGAACGAACGCCGGGGCAACATGCAGTTCGTGGTGGGGGACCAGGGTGAGAAGTACTACGAGCACGGCAACCTGACCTGGTTCCCGGCCAAGGGCTGACGGGCAGGCAGGCGATGGGTGCGCGCCTGTGGACCGATCTGCGCCGGGTGGCGGTGCCGTTCGTCGTTGCCCGGGTGCTGGTCGCCGTGGCGTGGCTGCTCGCCGACGCCGTCGCCGCGCACGACGGCGGCGCTCGACCGCATCAGCTCGATGAGGGCCTGCTGACCTGGGACGGCACGTGGTATCGCGACATCGCCGCCGGCGGCTACGACGCCGTGCCGCTCGAGGGCATCCGGTTCTTCCCGCTGTATCCGCTGCTCGGCCGCGTCCTCGCCGCCACCGGTGTCGTCGGGACGTCGTGGGCGCTGCTGCTCGTCGCCAACGTGGCGGCGCTGGCGTTGGCGGTGCTCGTCCGGCGCCTGGTCATCGGGGAGGGCCACAGCGACATCGAGGCCGATCGGGCGGTCGCCTTCGTCATGCTGTTCCCGTCGGCGTTCGTCCTGGTGTTCGCCTATGCGGAGGCGATCATGCTCTGCGGCGTAGCGGGCGCCCTGCTGGCGGCACGCCGGCGACAGTGGTGGTGGGCGGCGCTCGGTGGGCTGGTCGCCGCCGCGGCGCGACCCCTGGGGGTGGCGCTGGCGCCCGCGCTGGCGGTGGAGGCACTGCTGGTGTGGCGCGCCGGCCGGCTGGGTCGGCCCTGGGGACCGCTCGCCGCCACGGTGGCGCCGGTGGCAGGCGTCGGCGCCTACCTGGCGTGGGCGACGCGCTTCGATGCCGGTCCGTTGGCGCCCTTCACCGTCCAGGGCGACCTGCGCGGCGACGCGGTCGACCCGCTGTCGCGGCTCGTGCGCGGCGTGGGCGATCTCGTCGGACCCGAACGCTTCGGCGACGGCCTGCACCTGCCGTTCGCTGCAGCGTTCGTCGTGCTGGCGGTGCTGACGTGCAAGCGGTGGCCGGCGAGTTTCGGCGTCTACGCCGTGATCGTGCTGGTGGCGTCGCTGTCGGCGCAGAACCTCAACTCGCTCGAGCGGTACGGGCTCAACGCGCTGCCGATCGTGCTCACCCTGGCCCTGCTGGCCCGCACCGAGCGCGTCGAACGCGTCGTGCTGGCGATCAGCGCGTGCGGCTTCGTGTCGTTGTGCGCGCTGGCGTGGCTCGGCGTCTACGTGCCGTGAGCGCCGTCGGTGCGCTCACCCCGGCGCGGCGCCGAACGACTCGGTGGTGACGACGATGCTCTCGGTGCCGGTGGTGCCGTCCTCGCCGATGGCCACGACGACGAGCACATGCGGTCGTCCATCACAGGGGACGTCGACGGTCCGCTCGCCGTCGGCCGGGCCCAGACCCGGCGCCTGCGTACCGTCGACGAGGACGGCGACCTGCGTGGCGTTGGCCGTGGCGTAGGTGATCGGGACCTGGGTCGTCCCCTCGGCGGCACACGCCACCGAAGCCGGCGCCTGGGTGTCGAGCACGACCGGTGCGCCAGGTGCCGGTGTGGTCGTCGCCGTGGCGTGGGCCAACGGCAGCGTCGTGCCGACCGATCCCGGTGGTGCCGTCGAACCGTCGGCGCCGCCGCCGTCGGAGGCCGTGCTCGCACAGGCGCCCGCTGCGGCGAGCATGAGCGCCAGCGGTACAAGGACGCGCGTCGCGCCGCGACGGGCGAGCAGGCGATGTCGATCGGTGAGCACGCCCGGAGCGTAGGAGGCGGCGGCACGGCGTCCCAAGGCGGGCGGCGCACAGGTGCCCGAACTGCAAGGAATGCCTGGAAATACATCGACGTGCCGTCCGCGCCTCGTGCCACCATGGCGACGTGACGCTGGACCCCCAACAGCAGAAGGTGCTCGAGAAGGTGCGCGCCCTGCTCGCCAAGGCCGAATCGACCACGTTCGGGCCGGAAGCCGAGCAGTGCACGGCCAAGGCGCAGGAGCTGCTCAGCCGGCACCGCCTCGAAGGCCTCGAGCTGGGCGGGGACGCGGGCGCCGGAGCCGGGCCCGGTCGGCGGCGCTTCATCATCGAGGCGCCCTACGTGCGACCCAAGTTCCACCTGCTCACCGGGATCGCACGCGCCAACCACTGCGAGACGGTGCTGCACACGGCCACGGACGAGGCGACGATCGTGGGGTTCGGGCCTGACGTCGACGCGGTGCTGGTGCTCTACACCTCCCTGCTCGTGCAGGGCACGACGGCGATGCTGGCCGAGGGATCGGCCGCCGACGGGGCGGGCCGGTCGCGCACCCGGTCCTTCCGCCACGCCTTCTGGCTCTCGTTCGGCCAGCGCATCGGTGAGCGTCTGCGCGCCGCCACCGCCACGGCCGAGGCGTCGGCGGCCACGGCGACGCCGGGGGTGCTGCCCGTGCTGGCGCGCCGCGACGCGCTGGTGGCGGAGGAGCTGCGCAACGCCTTCGGCCCGCTGCGCTCGATCCGAGCGTCGGTGTCGAACGCCGCAGGCATCGACGCCGGCCGTCGGGCTGCAGAGCGGGCCGACCTCGGGGACCGGGCGCCGCTCGATCCGTGACGCCGGAACGGACGCCGATCGGGGTCTGACGCCGTAATGTCGTGCGGTGCTCTTCGCCGTCGACGACCACCGCAGCGATGAGGTCGCGCTCGACGACCTCGTCCGCCGGCGGACCTGGGCCGAGCTCTCCGATCGCTGCTACCGCCTGGCGCACGTGTGGAACGACGCGCTCGGCGTGGCGCCGGGTGACCATGCGGCGCTCGTGCTCGCCAACCGCGTCGAGTTCGTCGAACTGGTGCTCGGCGCCATCTGCGCCGGCATCACACTGACGCCGGTCAATTGGCACCTGACCGCCGAGGAGATCACGTACATCCTCGGCGACTCGGGCGCGTCGGTCATCGTGACCGACCCCGAGCACGCCCCGGTCGTGCGTGCGGCGGTGGCCGCGGCCGCCGAGACCGGGCGCCACGTCGACGTGCTGCTCGTCGGCCCGGACCTCGAGGCCCTCATCGCCGCCGCCTCCGATGCGCCGCCGAGCCCCGCCGGCCCCGCAGGCGGGGCCATGTACTACACGTCGGGCACCACCGGCCGGCCCAAGGGTGTCATCCGCGGCCGGCAGCCGACGTTGGCCGAACAGCTGCTGTCGGCGCCGGCGGCCGGCCGGGCGCTGGGCATGGATGGCTCCGGAGCGCACCTCGTGACCGGCCCGCTCTACCACGCTGCGCCGGTCGGCTTCGCCCTCATGGATCTGCACCAGGGCGCGCCGCTGGTGATCATGGAGCGCTTCGATGCCGCCACCACCCTGGCCCTCATCGAGCAGCGACGTGTGCGCGACACCCACCTCGTCCCGACGATGTTCGTGCGGCTGCTCGCCCTCGACGACGACGTCCGCGCCGGTGCCGACGTGTCGTCGCTGCACACGGTGCTGCACGGCGCGGCACCGGTGTCGGTGCCGGTCAAGCAGCGGATGCTGGACTGGTGGGGCGATGTGCTCGTCGAGTACTGGGGCGGCTCCGAAGGGGGTGTCGTCACCCTGGTCGACGCCGCCGCATGGCGAGAGCGGCCCGGCACCGTCGGGCGACCGATCCCCGGGCACGAGGTCGTCGTGACCGACGAGGGTCGCAACGAGCTCCCACCGCACACCGACGGCATCCTGTGGTGCCGCAACACCCGCGTCGCCGACGTGTTCCGGTATCACGGCGACGAGGCGAAGACCGCAGCCACCTTCTGGGGCCCGGGCACCTACACCCTCGGCGACATCGGCCACGTCGACGACGACGGCTACGTGTACCTCGCGGACCGGGCGTCGCACATGATCATCTCGGGCGGCGTCAACATCTACCCGGCCGAGATCGAGCAGGTCCTCGGCGAGCATCCGGCAGTGGCCGACGTCGCCGTGTTCGGGATCCCGGACGACGAGTGGGGCGAGCAGGTCCACGCCGAGGTGCAACCGGTGGTCGGACTGCCGGGCGATGCCGCGCTGGTGACCGAGCTGCAGGCGCACGTGCGTGCACATCTCGCCGGCTACAAGGTGCCGCGCTCGGTGGCGTTCACCGCCGACCTCGGGCGCCTGCCCTCGGGCAAGGTGCCGATCCGGCACCTACGAGCTCCCTACTGGGCCGGGCGGGGCCGATCGATCTGAGGTTGCGGCCGGCAGTGGGGGTGTCCGGCGGTCATCGTTCGCACGTGGCGACGGTCTCGGCCATGAGCTCGGCGTAGGCCTGCTGGCCCTCGGGGGTCAGGTGGACGCCATCGGCGACGAACCACTCGTCGTGCCCGCGCGAGCGGCCGGCCCAGTCGGCGACGATCATCTGGCGACCGTCGGCCCGCTCGGCCTCGGCGTGCGCCTCGATCTCGGCGTTGAGCGCCGGCGCCTGGGCGTCGAGCTGCAGCCCCGTGGTGTCGTCGCGCACGTTCACCCACACCAGGCAGCGCACCGAGAGCTCCCAGGTCCGGTCGGCGGGGCCGACCAGCACGTCGTGCACCGTGCGCTCGAGCTCGTCGACGGTCTGGGCACGCCCGACCCGCCGGTCGTCGTCCACCGTCACGTAGTAGGCGTTGTTCGTGCCGAGCGCCACGACCAGCACCTCGGCGCCGTCGAAGCCGGTGTAGGAGATGATCTGGTCGTACTGGTCACCGATCGTGGCGCCGTTGCGACCCGAGACGGCGACGAGCCAGCCGTCGGCGCCGAGCCGGTCGTCGATCGCCCAACTCGCCTGCATGGTGAGGGAGTCGCCGACCACGGCCACTCGGGGGGCCGACGCCGCGTCGTCGCGACGGACCAGTCCCACGACGAGCAACGAGACGACGATGCCACCCAGCACCGAGGTGATCAACAGCTCGTGCGAGCGCGACCGCAACCGCCCGCGACGGCGCTCGGGCGCCGGCGGGGCGTCCGGGTCGATGAAGAGATGCTCGTCGGGTGCACTCACCGGCCGAAGGGTAGGCAACGCGCAGGCGCCGGCGGCTGCACGTCGCCGCACGGACGTCGCCGTCGACCGCAGCTCCTAGGCTCCGTGCCGCCGTGCTGACCGCTGACTTCGACTACGAGCTCCCGCCGGAGCGGATCGCGCAGACGCCGCTGGCCGAGCGCGACCAGGCACGACTGCTCGTCGACGCCGGTCCGGGACGCCGCCCCCATCACGCCGTCGTGCGGGACCTGCCGACGCTGCTCGCATCCGGCGACGTCGTCGTCGTCAACGACACGCGCGTGCTCCCGGCACGGGTGGCGGTGCGCCGGTCGAGCGGGGGCGCCGCCGAGGTGTTGCTGCTCGACCGGGTCGACGGGTGGTGGGAGGCGCTCGTGCGCCCGAGCCGCAAGCTGAAGCCGGGGGAGATCGTCCAGGCGGGCGAGGACGCAGCAATCGAGATCGGCGACGATCTGGGGGAGGGGCGGCGGCGCGTCCGCTTCGTCGGCAGCCGGGATCTGGCCGACGACCTGGCCACCCTCGACGTCGCCGGCGCCGTGCCGCTGCCGCCGTACATCACCGAGCCCCTCGACGACGACGAGCGCTATCAGACCGTGTACGCCCACCACCCCGGCTCCGCCGCGGCGCCGACCGCGGGGCTGCACCTCACCGAGGAGGTGCTCGGTGCGCTCCGGGCCCGCCAGATCCGCGTCGAGACGGTCGATCTGCAGGTGGGGCTCGGCACGTTCCGACCGATCGCCACCGACACCGTCGACGACCACGTCATGCACCGGGAGCGCTACGAGGTCCCGGTCTCCACCCAGGCCGCCATCGCCGCCAGGCCCTCGGGCGCACGCGTGGTGGCGGTGGGCACGACGACCCTGCGTGCGCTGGAGGCGTGGGCGGCGACCGGCGCGGCCGCCGGCCACACCGATCTCTTCATCCGCCGGCCCTACCGGTTCGCCGTCGTGGACGTGCTCCTCACCAACTTCCACCTGCCCCGGTCGTCGCTGCTCGTGCTGATCGACGCCTTCGTCGGCCCGCGTTGGCGCGAGCTGTACGCCGCGGCGCTCGCCGAGGACTACCGCTTCTTGTCGTTCGGCGATGCGATGTTGCTGACCCGCACCGCGGACGGAGCCACGGACGGAGCTGCGACCGGGGAGGCGACTCGGGAGGCGGCGCCGTGAGCGCCGGCGCGGCGTCGCCGGTGTCGGTCACGGTCGAGGCGACCGACGGTGCAGCGCGGGCGACGACGATCACGACCCCGCGCGGGACGATCGCCACACCCGCCTTCATGCCGGTGGGCACCCGCGCCGCCGTGCGGGCGCTCGGCACCGACGACCTGGACCTGCTCGGTCCACAGGTGGTGCTGGCGAACACGTACCACCTGATGCTGCGCCCCGGTGCCGACGTCGTGGCCGATCTCGGAGGCCTGCACCGGATGATGGACTGGTCCGGGCACCTGCTGACCGACTCCGGCGGGTATCAGGTCTTCTCGCTCGGTCCGAAGGTCGACGACGAGGGCGTGCAGTTCCGCTCGACCTATGACGGCTCGACCCACCAGCTGACGCCGGAGACCGCCGTCGCCGTCCAGGCCCAGCTCGGCGCCGACATCCAGATGGTCCTCGACGTCTGCCCGCCGCTCCCGTCGCCTCCCGACGTGGTGCAGGCCGCCGTCGATCGCACGGCGGCGTGGGCCGAGCGGGCCCGACGGGCCATGGACGAGCGTCGCGGCGACGGGAGCACCCAGGCCCTGTTCGGCATCGTGCAGGGCGGTGTCGATGCCGCGCTGCGGCGTCAGTCGGCTGAGCGCACCGTCGCTGTCGGGTTCGACGGCTACGGCATCGGCGGACTGTCGGTGGGCGAGTCCCGAGCCGAGATGCTTCCGGCGCTGGCGGCGGCGACCGCCGTGCTGCCGGTCGATCAGCCGCGCTACCTGATGGGTGTCGGCGATCCGCTCGGCATGCTCGAGGCGATCGCTCGGGGCGTCGACCTGTTCGACTGCGTGCTGCCGACGCGCCTCGCCCGCCACGGCACGCTGCTCACGGGCGCCGGCCGGGTCAACCTGCGCAACGCCCGGTGGGCCCGCGACGACGGGCCGCTGGATGCGACGTGCACCTGCCCGGTCTGTGCTCGCTGGTCGCGCGGCTACCTCCGCCACCTGCTGCTGGTCGCCGAGCCGACGGCGGCGCGCCACCTCACCGTGCACAACGTGTGGTGGCTGCTGCGGCTGGTGGAGGCTGCACGCGCTGCCGTGGTGGCCGGGACGCTCGACGACCTGGTGCGCGCCACACGTGCCAGCTGGGACTGAGCGTGGACCGGGGCACGGTGCGGGGTGCGTCAGCGCTCCTCCCGGCAAGGGCTAACGTGCTCACGTTTCGCCCGACGGGCGGCCATCCTCTGCCATGCTGCTGCCGATCCTCCTCCTGCCGATCTTCGCCGGACTCTTCTGGTTCGTCGTCGTGCTGCCCCAGAAGCGGCTCACCGAGCAGCACGACGCGCTGGTGGCGGGCCTGGCGGCGGGTCAGCGGATCATCACCACGGGCGGGCTGCACGGTCTGATCGTGGCCATCGACGGTGGCGTGGCACAGGTCGAGGTCGCGCCGGGTGTCGTGGTGCGCGTGGACACCCGGGCCGTGGCCGAGGTCGTCGACGACGCGATCGGTGCCGGTTCCGGTGCCGACGCTGACGCCGGCACCGAACACATCGACGGTTCGGGTCGGGAGGCGGCGGCGTGAAGCGCAACGCCTGGCGCCCGATCATCGTCCTCGTCGTCATCGTGGCGACGTTGCTCGGCCTGACCTGGCGCCAGGAGTGGAAGCCCTTGCTCGGCCTCGACCTCCAGGGCGGCCTCTCGGTGGTGTTGACACCGACCGAGGAGACCAGCCAGGAGAACCTCGAGGTCGCCATCAACATCATCCGCAGCCGCATCGATGCCATCGGCGTGGCCGAGCCCGAGATCACGCTGCAGGGCCAGAACATCCTGGTGCAGATCCCGGGCGTGCGGGACGCAGACCAGGCCCTCGAGCTCGTCGGCACGACCGCCGAGGTCCGCTTCCGCGCCGTGCTGCAGACGCTGCCGCCCGAGGCGGAGACCACCGACGGCACCACCCCGGGCACGACACCCGACGGGACCGCGGGCACGACCGTGCCGGGCGACCCGACGGCGACCACCGTCGACCCCACGAGCGACCCGTCCGCCGTCGACCCGTCCGCCGAGACGACGCCGACCGATGCGATCGAGCCGACGCCGAGCGCCGACGAGCAGGGCATGGCTGCGGCCGAGGGCGAGTCCGCCGCCGGCATGCAGGACACGCCGTCCACGGTGACCGAGACCGTGCCGCCGAGCACCGTCGCCGGGCCGGTCGCGCCCAGCACCACGCTCGACCCCGCGTTGCAGCAGCAGCTGCTCGAGCAGCAGATCACCGCGCAGGCCGGTCAGGCAGGTGCCGGGACGAACCTGCCGACGACCCCACCGAACGAGGACACCGACGAGGCTCAGTCCGTCGTCCTGCCGCAGTACGACAAGCCGCCGGGCGAGCCCGATCGCCAGGTGGAGGTCCGCTACCAGCTCGGCCCGGTGCTGCTCACCGGTGAGGCGCTGCAAGGGGCCTCGGCGACGATCAACCAGAGCGGCGAATGGGCCGTGAACGTGCGCTTCAAGGACGGCGCCGACGGCATCGACTTGTTCAATGCCGCCGCGGCGCAGTGCAAGCCTCCCAGCGCCACCTGCCCCACGGGGCAGCTCGCCATCACCCTGGACGGCTCCGTCATCTCGGCGCCCCAGATCCAGCCCGAGCAGGCGGCCTTCACGCCCTTCCAGGCCGACCAGATCACCATCAGCGGCAACTTCGACGAGGCCTCGGCCCGCCAGCTGGCGTTGGTGCTGAACTACGGCGCGCTGCCGGTGGCGCTCGAGGTGCAGCAGGTCCAGTCGGTGTCGGCCACGCTCGGCCTCGACGCGCTCGACGCCGCGCTCATCTCGGCAGCCGTGGCGCTGGTGCTCGTGACGTTGTTCATGGTGGCCTTCTACCGGCTGCTCGGCCTGCTCGCCATGGCCAAGCTCGGTCTCGAGATGGCGATCCTGTGGGCGGTCATCTCCTACCTCGGCTCGTCCCAGGGTCTGGCGCTGACGCTGGCCGGCATCACCGGCATCATCGTGTCCATCGGCGTCTCGGTCGACTCGAACATCGTCTACTACGAGCACCTCAAAGAGGACATCCGCAACGGGCGGACGCGCCGGTCCGCCGTCGACAAGGCCTTCGGCAGCTCCTTCTCGACCATCCTCAAGGCGGACGGCACCTCGATCATCGGCGCCGTGCTGCTGTGGGCGCTCAGCGTCGGTCCGGTACGCGGCTTCGCCTTCTTCATGGGCCTGTTCACCGTGCTCGACCTGATCGCCTCGTACTTCTTCATGCGCGCGACGGTGGCGATCGCCGTGCGCTCGAAGCTGTGCGACCACCATCCGGGTTGGTTCGGACTGCCGGCCAACGACGACGTGCGCGCCGTCGGGCGCGATGCCGGTCGTCGAAGCGCGTCCCCGGCGATGGCCGGGGTGGGCGCCGACGTGCCCTCCGGCACGGCCGATGACGACGGAGCGGTGCTGTGAGCGCCGTCGGTCGCCTGCTGCGCGGCCAGTCCGAGATCGACTTCGTGCCGTGGTGGAAGCGGGGGCTCATCCTGTCCGGGGTCCTGATCGTGCTCAGCGTCGTCGCGCTGTTCACCCGCGGGCTGAACCTCGGCATCGAGTTCTCGGGCGGCATCTCCTGGGAGGTGAAGGCGCCCGGCGTCACGGTCGAGCAGACCCGTGAGGCGCTGGCGCCCTACGGCCTCGAGTTCGCCAAGATCCAGATCGTCGGCAGCGACACGCTGCGCGTCCAGGCGTCGACCGATGCCCAGGACGAGCAGGATGCCGTGCGCGCCACGCTGGCCGAGCTCGGCAACACCACGCCTGAGGACGTCAACGTCTCGAGCGTCGGGCCGTCGTGGGGCTCGGAGATCACCGCTGCCGCCGTGCGGGCGTTGGTGCTGTTCCTGTTGGCGGTGTTCGGGTGGCTGGCATTGCGCCTCGAGTGGAAGATGGCGGCCGGTGCCATCGCTGCGGTGGTGCACGACGTGATCGTGAGCATCGGCGTGTATGCCGTCTTCCAGTTCGAGGTCACGCCACCGACCGTCATCGCCTTCCTCACGATCCTCGGCTTCTCGATCTACGACACGGTCGTCGTGTTCGACAAGGTGCAGGAGAACCAGGGCCGGGCCGGGCTGGCGTCGCGCATGACCTACACCGACATGACCAGCCTGTCGATGAACCAGGTCCTGCTGCGCTCGATCAACACTTCGGTCACGTCGCTGCTGCCGGTGGTGTGCATCCTCGTCGTCGGCTCGGGCATCCTCGGCGCCGTCACGCTCCAGGAGTTCGCCATCGCGTTGGCCATCGGCCTGCTGGCCGGTACCTATTCGTCGATCTTCGTCGCCACGCCGATCGTCGTGTGGCTCAAGGAGCGCGAGCCGCGCAACCGCCAGCTGCGGGTGCGCCTGGAGGCGACGGC
>CAZYKR010000095.1:0-14242 GCA_964648005.1 uncultured Iamiaceae bacterium | reverse complement strand
GTCCCCACTACCAGAACGATGAGGTCACGTCGCCGGCACGGCCTCGGCGAGGACGAGCTCGCCGGCGAGCCACTGCGTCTTGCACATGGTGCGCTGCAGCTTGCCCGACGAGGTCTTGGGCAGCGTGCCCGGCGCCACCAGGATCACCTCGTGCGGCGGCACGCCGCACACCTCGAGCGCGGCGTGGTGCACGGCCTTGCGCAGGGCGTCCAGGTCATCCGTCTTGACCTCGGCCACGACGGCGACGGCCTCCTTGCCGCGCCCTTCGGTCCCGAAGGCGATGACGTTGCCCGGACGGACGCCGTCGACGGTACCGACCGCCTTCTCGATGTCGTCCGGGAAGATGTTGCGGCCGCCGAGGATGATCACGTCCTTGATCCGTCCGCACAGCACGAGCTCGTCGCCGAGGCGGTACGCCAGGTCCCCGGTGCGCAGCCAGCCGTCCCGCAGCACCGCGGCCGTGGCCTCCGGGTTCTTGTAGTAGCCCGACATCACCGACGTGCCGCGCAGCTCGAGCTCGCCGACCTCGCGCTCGGCGCACGGGCGCCCCGATTCGGGCTCGACGATGCGCATGTCGAGACCCGGGATCGGGGTGCCCAGCAGGGCGAAGGAGCGTGTGCCCTCCGCGCCCTCCGTGCCGGCGGCGGCGAAGCGCTCGGTCTCGAGCACCCGCCGGTCCACCGGGTCGGTCACGAGGCCCCGCATCGGCTTGGGGAAGGTGCCGGCGATCGCCAGCTCCGCCATGCCGAAGGCGGGGAAGATGCAGCCTGGCCGCAGCCCGAACGGTGCGCCGGCGTCGACGAACGCCTCCACCGTGGTCTTGTCCACCGGCTCGGCGCCGTTGAGTGCGATGCGCAGCGAGGACAGGTCCAGGTCCTGGGCTCGACGCAGCGACTTGGCCGCCAGCACCCAGCTGAAGTTGGGGCCCGCGGTGACCGTGCCCCGGTTGTCCGAGATCCACTGCATCCAACGCAGCGGCTTGGCCAGGAAGTCCTGCGGTGCGCCGAGCACGAGGCTGCGCCCGGTGATCATGGGCAGCGTCAGCATGCCGACCAGCCCCATGTCGTGGTACAGCGGCAGCCAGGAGCAGAAGACGTCGTCGTCCTGCATCTCGCCGGCTTCGGCGGCGCCGTCGAGGTTGGCCACGACGGTCTGGTGCGGCAGCATCACGCCCTTGGGCTCCGCCGTCGAGCCGCTGGTGAACTGCAGGATCGCCAGGTCCTCCGGAGCCACGTCGACGGGGGTCAGCTGGTCGGCGCCCAGGCGTGCGCCCTCGGCGACGAGGTCGGCGATGCCCACCATCGGCGGATCGCCCGGCTCGGGCGCCACGAACTCGGCCAGCTGGTCGTCGATCGCCACCAGCACGGCGTCGCCCTTGTGGATGCGGACCCGGGTCTGGGCCACGAAGGCCTCGATGGAGGCCAGGCGCATCGGCAGCGGCAGCACCATGATCGTGGCGCCGGCGAGCCAGGTCCCCTGGATCAGGGTCACGAGCTCACGGGTGGTCGGGCCCAGGATGGCGACGTGATCGCCACGCGAGACGCCTCGGGCCTGCAGCGCCGCTGCCGTTGCCCGGGCCTCGTCGTGGAGCTGGGACCACGGGAGCGTGACCCCCGCGTCACCGGCCATGAACGTCACGGTGCCGCCGAACTCGGTGGCCTTTTCGATTCTGGTGGTGAGAGTGCGCATCAGAGCGTCTGACCGGGGACCCTGCGCGTTCGTTACGCAGCGTGGTCAGGCGACGATGTTCACCAGGTTCGGCGGCCGGCTGATCACCTTCCGGGGGGACCGTCCGTCCAGGTTGGCCTGCACCTTGGCCGACCCCAGCGCCAGGGCTTCGGCGCCGGCGGCATCGATGTCGGCCGACACCTCGAGGCGGTCGCGGACCTTGCCGTTGACCTGCACGACCATCGTGACCGTGTCCTGGGCGACCATCGCCGGGTCGGCGACGGGCCAGGCCTGTTCGTGGACGTGGGCTCCGTCATGGCGCCGGAACCACAGCTCGGCCGTGAGGTGGGGTGCCATCGGCGCCAACAGCAGGGTCAGCGTGTCGACGGCGAAGGCGACCGTCTCGGTCCTGGCGCCGTCGTCGCTCTGGGCGTAGCGGTACAGCTCGTTGACGAACTCCATGCAGGCGGCGACGGCGGTGTTGTAGGACCAGCGGTCGAAGTCGTCGGAGACCTTGGCGATCAGGCGGTGCGCGGCGCGCACGATGGCGAGATCGGCGTCGCTCTCGGTCCGGTCGACGACGGTGCCCACCTGGCCGGTGCCCAGGCGCCAGACGCGCTGCAGGAACCGGGCGCACCCCTCGATGCCGACACCTTCCCAGTCGACGTCGTCCTGGGGCGGTCCGACGAAGAGGTGCGCCAGGCGCAGGGCGTCGGCGCCGTCGGTGTCGAGGATCTCCTCGGGAGCGACCAGGTTGCCCTTGGACTTGGACATCTTGTCGCCGCCCAGGCGGATCATCCCCTGGGTGAACAGGCGGCTGAACGGCTCGCGCAGCTCGGTCGGCGCCACGCCCAGGTCGGCCAGCGCCTTGGTGTAGAAGCGGGCGTAGAGCAGGTGCAAGATGGCGTGCTCGACGCCGCCGATGTACTGGTCGACGGGCATCCAGGCCGCGGCCGCCTCGGGCGCGAACGGCAGCTCGGCGTTGGTGGGGTCGCAGAAGCGCAGGAAGTACCACGAGGAGTCGACGAACGTGTCCATCGTGTCGGTCTCGCGGGTGGCGGGCCCACCACAGGTCGGACACGTGGTGTGCAGGAACCCGTCGTGCAGCTTCAGCGGCGACTCGCCGGTCGGCAGGAACTCGACGTCGTCGGGCGCCAGCACCGGCAGCTGGTCGTCGGGCACGGGCACGACGCCGCAGCTGTCGCAGTAGACCACCGGGATCGGGCAGCCCCAGAAGCGCTGGCGCGACACCAGCCAGTCGCGCAGGCGGAAATTGACGGTGCCGTGGCCGATGCCCTCGGCTTCGAGCCAGGCGATGGCCTTGGCGATGGCAGCCGGCTTGTCCAGGCCGTCCAACCACTCGCTGTTGATGTGCGGCCCGTCGCCGGTGAAGGCCTCGCCCTCCCAGTCGTCGGGCGGCTGGATGGTGCGCACGATCGGCAGCCCGTGCACCGTGGCGAAGTCCCAGTCGCGCTGGTCCTCGGCGGGCACCGCCATGATGGCGCCGGTGCCGTAGCCCAACAGGACGTAGTCGGCCAGATACAGCGGGACGGGGCGGCCGGTGAACGGGTTCAGGCAGTAGGCGCCGGTGAAGACGCCGCGCTTGTCGAGCGACCCCTCCGACGACATGCGGTCGATCTCGGAGGTGTTGCGGGCCTGCTCGATGAATGCCTCGACCTCGCCACGGCGGTCGTCGGTGGTGATGGCCAGCGCCAGCGGATGCTCGGGCGCCAGCACGGCGTAGGTCATCCCGAAGCTGGTGTCGGGACGGGTGGTGAACACGGTCAGCGTGTGCCCGTCGACGTGCGGCGTGCCGGACTCGTCGACGACGGCCATGGCGAACTCGGCACCCTCGGAGCGGCCGATCCAGTTGCGCTGCATGACCTTCACCCGTTCGGGCCACTCCAGGTCGTCGATGGCGTCGAGCAGCTCCTGGGCGTAGCGGGTGGTGTTGAAGAACCACTGCTCCAGGTCCCGCTTGGTCACCACGTCGCCGGAGCGCTCGCACGTGCCGTCGGCCAGCACCTGCTCGTTGGCCAGCACCGTCTGACAGCCGGGGCACCAATTGACCGGCGCCTCCTTGCGGTAGGCCAGACCCTCGGCCAGGAACCGGGTGAAGATCCACTGGTTCCATCGGATGTACGCGGGGTCGTGGCTCGTGACGCGACGGCGCCAGTCGTAGACGGCGCCGATGCGCATGATCGAGCTGGTCAGCTCGTCGATGCGCTCGTCGGTGAACTCGCGCGGGTGGCGGCCCGTCTTGATGGCGGCGTTCTCGGCCGGCAGGCCGAAGCTGTCGAAGCCCATCGGCGAGAGCACGGCGTGGCCCGTCATCGTGCGGTGCCGGACGATGAGGTCGCCGAACGTGTAGTTGCGCACGTGCCCCATGTGGGCGGCTCCCGAAGGGTACGGGTACATGCACAGCACGTAGTAGTGCGGGCGCGGGTCGTCGTTGTCCACGTCGTAGGTGCCGTGGTCGCGCCAGTAGGCCTGCCAGCGGGCCTCCACCTCCTGCACGTCGTAGCTCTCAGCCATGGTCGGGCATCCTACGGTTCGGCGCGCGCTGCCCGGAAAGGCGTTGAGGTACTCGCTTCGACCCCGCGCGCGGGCACTGGTATGGTGAGCGGCTCCATGGGGCTGTAGCTCAGTTGGCTAGAGCGCTTGCATGGCATGCAAGAGGTCGTGGGTTCGAATCCCATCAGCTCCACTCCGTGTGACCTGGGCCGACACTCGTCGGCCGGGTCACCAGCCGGTGGCCCAGGGGTGGTGTGGCAGCAACCCTGGCAGCAACCCCGGTCGCGGTTGCTGCCGGAAGCAGGGGATGTCGCGGGTGGAGCACGAGTACCAGCGAAACGTTGTGCTGCTCGGCGCCGGAGCATCCGCAGCCGTCGGCCTACCTGACTCGGTTGGACTCACCCAAGCACTTCAGGACCACTTCGCCGTTTCGGAAAGGATCGCCGACCGACCATCCTTCATACGGGTGCTCAACTTCGTGATTGGCGAGTTGGCCGCCGAGAGAGGGCAAGCGGGCCTAGACCCTCTCACCGGAATCGACGTCGAGAGGGTGATCGCAGCGATTGACCTTCTCGCCGATCGATCGACGTCTCCAGCCGCCCCCTTCGTGCGGCTGTGGCACCCCACAGTCGAAGCGTTCGAAGCTCGAGACGATGACTTCTTCAGCAGCTTCCTAGCTAGTGACGGACTAAAGAAGGCGATGCGCGCCCAACGAAGTGATCGTCGCGCCGCTGGAATCGAGGCGTACCTGGCGGAGAAGATCGCTGCCGCGATGCCTACCTCGATTACTGAAGCAGCGCGCGGCGCATCGCTAGCCGCGCGAGTTGCATTGCGCGAGGTTCTTGCGGGTGGACCTACGAGACCACTAACGCCTCTAGAGCCGCTTGCAGAGGTCGCGGACGAACTCGGACCCCTTTGTGTTGCCACGTTGAATTACGACCTGGTGATCGAAACCCTCGGAACCACCCTTGGGGTACCGGTCCACACTGGCGTTGGACTGTGGCAAACCGCCCAACGGCTCGACGCACCAGAAGGAGGGATCCATCTCCTGAAGCTGCACGGCTCCATCGACTGGAGCAAGGCTCCGGAATCCGATCCGCTCGCAGCGAGCCTCACGATCGATTGGAATGCAGATCTTCCGCCATTCCTGGTGTTTGGTGAGGGAAATAAGTTGACGGCGGAGGGGCCATTCTTGGACCTGTTGATGTCGTTTCAAACCTATCTTCGGATGGCAGACCAACTTGTCGTGGTTGGGTATTCGTTCCGCGATCAGCACGTTAACGAGGTCATCGGCCGATGGCTCAGGGCCGGCGGCGGTCGCATGACGGTGATAGATCCGGCCTTCCCCGTACCAGACGAGTGGGCATCTGCACTCGACAACCCATTCATCGAGGCGTTGCTCCAACTGGCAATCGATCAGCCAGGGCGGCTGACCGTGCATCCAAACAAGGTCGACGCCCAGACATTGCGAGCCGTGCTCGATCATGCATGAACTCGGGTCGTCGCCCTTTAGCCGAACATCGCCTCCATCGGCGCCACCGCCACGGCAACCGTCGGCGCTGTGGCGTGGCGGTAGACCAATGCCGTCATACGGGTGCCGTCGTGGCCGAGCACGTCGGCGATGTGCTCGAGCGGCACACCGGACGCGCTGAGCAGCGACGCGGCCGAGTGCCGTAGCTCGTGCGGGTGCCAGTCGCCCAGGCCGGCGGCGTTGGTCAGCGCCTTGAACATGCGGCGCAGGTTCGACGGGTCGATGGGTCGGCCGAAGGCGTTGCAGAACACGAGGCCCCAGCTCGCATCCCACTCGGGGCCGGCGACTAGCCGCTCGGCCTTCTGCGCCGTCCGGTGCGATCGCAGGGCGTCGGCGACGCGTGGCGGTAGGTCCAGGGCGCGTCGGCTCTTGGCGGTCTTTGGGTCGCCGAGGCGCAGCACACCGCGGCCGGTGTCGGGGTCGCGTTCGCGCTTGAGGCTGCGCCGGACCTGCAGCGTGCGGCCGTCGAGGTCGACGTCGTCCCAGGTGAGGCCCAGCAGCTCGCCGGGGCGTAGACCGAGCATGAGCCCGCAGAGGTACAGCGCCTCGAGCCTGTCACCCTCTGCGGCCGCCAGGAGCGCCTTGGCCTGGTCGACGGTGAGCGACCGGCCTTCGGCGGGAGGCTTGGCGTCGGCGGGCATCTCGGCGAGTCTGGCGACGTTGCGGGTGACGAGGTCGCGCCGCTCGGCGTGTGTCAGGGCCAGGACGAGCACGGCGCGCAGACGGACGATCGAGGATCGCGCCATGCCGTCTGTCGCCTTGCGGCGCAGCATGCGCTCGACGTGGTCAGCGGTGAGGGCGCGCAGCTTGATCCGGCCGAGCGATGGCACGAGGTGGTGCCGGATCGCCCAGGCGTACTGGTCGAGGGTGTTGGTCGATTTCACGCGGGACCGTGCCGGCGCCACGTCGGTCAGCCACCGCTCGAGGTACTCCCCCACGGTCGACGTCTGGTCGCCGAGCGGTAGGCCGTCGTCGACCTTGCGTTGGGCGTCCTTCATCTTTGCGACGACGTCAGCCTGGGTCCGGCCCGACAGGTAGCGGCGGCGTCCGTCGTTGTCGACCACCGTGCCGCGCCATCGGCCGGAGGCGTCTTGGTAGATGCTGCCAGTGCCGTTCGCTCGCTTCGCCATCAGTTGTCCTCCCGGACAGCGCCGCAGGCGTCCTGCGCCGCGTTCATGCGGGCGACGAGGTCCTCGTAGGCGACGAGGTCCGCGGCCCGGTTGCGAAGGTCGGCACTGCCGAGGGCCGTCGCGGCCCAGTAGAACTGGTGCGCCAGCGCTCGGATCTCGTGGCCGTCCATCGAGGCGTCGTCGAACGAGTTCTGACGGCTGCCCTGGTAGAGGCAGTAGAAGCCCAAGCGGAAGGTCTCGACGTAGTCGGCGACGGTGTCTCCGCCGAGGAGTGGGATGAACGCGACAGCGTCGAGGACGAGGCTGTCTCGATGCGTGAACGGTTCGCCGGTTGCGATTCGTTCGGAAAGGGTCTGGAGCGGTTCGCCGAATGGCGCGGAGACTGGCGTAGGGTCCGCCATTGTCACTACCTCCTGGTTAGGTGGTGGCCAGGCCCGGGGCTGTTAGCGCAGCGCCCGGGCCACTGGGTTGTCGAGGGCGACGGTATCGCGCCGCCACGGCGAACGCTGCGGATGCTGCCTAGGGTGTGCCGGCGCAACTTGGCTTCTGACTTCCAAGGAGGGCGACGATGGCGATGCGCCGCAATGCGGACGGGTCGTGGGAGGCGTGGATTCCGGGCGAACTTGCTGGGGATCTCATCGCTGCCGGACTCGCCCGGCGTTCGGAACACGAGTTGCCTCCGCAGGCCGGCGGCATCGACTTGGAAACGCCGCTGTTGGTCTTCGGTGCCGTTGCGAACTACTTGACGTTCCATGAGAGCACGACTGTGCGCCAGGTCCTCGCTCGGATCGTCGCCTGGAGGGAAGGGAAGGAGGAGCGTCCTCCCGAGGATGCCTATTCGGTGCAGTTCAACGGGCCGCGCGGCCGTGTCACCGCCGAGTTGCGGCGAAGGCCCGATAAGGAGGCGCTCATCGCAATGGCACGGATCTCGTTCGACGAGGCCGACGACTGGTGAAGCTGCGCCGATCGCCGGCGCGCTCCCAAGGTTCGTAAGGGGCCGCCTGCAGCTCCGATCAAGGCGAAGGCCACGCCCGCGACGCAGCCGGACGACTTCCTTTCCCCTGATCCACCCACGGCGCCGAAGGTAGCTCACGAAGCTGTCCGCCGGGTCCTGAGTCGTTCGCGGCGTTCGGGGGCATCGAGGCCTCCCCAGATGCCATCTGGGATGCGTTGCGCGGTCGCCCAGTCGAGGCATTCCTCGCGGACTAGACATCGCTTGCAAACGGCGCGAGCAGGCTCCGAGGATGCGCCTCGCTCGGGGAAGAACTCGGTCGACTGGTAGGCCGGTTCAGTGCAGAGGGCGTCGCGGATCCACGCTGGCGGCCGAAGGACCTCGAGGAGCATCTCGTCGAGGTTGGATGGCGGGTGGTCGCTCCGGTCGAGGCTCACGCCTAATCGGCCTCGCGGTCGAGCAGGATCGCGAAGCGCAGCAGGGATGGCGCGCCGGGAGCGGGGACGCCGCGCAGGGTCATCGGCCGGATCTCGGAAGCGCCGTCGACGTCGCGGGCGAGGGCGCGGGCGCGTTCGAGGTCAGGTGGCGGTGTCTCGGCGAGGAGCGCGGCGCCGAGTCGGTCTGCGAACGTCTCGGCGTCGACTGGGTCGCGGGTGGTGAGGCGCGGGTCGAGGGCGTGGGCGAGTTCGTGGGCGAAGGTTCGGGCGAGCGCGGTCCGGTCGGGTGCTTGGCGGTTGTCGAGGCGGATCAGGCCGGCGTGGGGCTGCCAGTCGCCGCGCCGGCCCGGTGGGAGGTCGGCGATCTCGATCCGCAGGCCGGTCGGGAGCGTCTGGGCGAGTTGTCGGGCGAGGTCGATGAGCGGCAGATCGGCGGCGGCGAGTTCGTCGGCGATCGAGAACTCGCCGGGCGGGCGGACCGGTGCGGGTGCCGCGTCGACGGTCGGGGGTTCGCAGACGGCGATGTAGGCGGTCGCGGTGCGGGCGAGCCAGAGCGCGACTACAGCGGCGTCGTCCTCGGTCAGCTCAGAGGCGGCTTGGACTGCGGCGGTGATCTCGTAGCGGCGGACGTCGGCGAGGTGGTGCACGATCCACGCGAGGAGCGCTGCGGGGTCGAGGGGCGCCGCCTCGTCCTTCAGGGCGGACCGGACGGCGGCGGAGGCTCCCGCGGCGAGCGCCGGCGATGGCGCACGGGCGACGAGGTCGGCGAACGCGTCGTGCCAGTCGACGGCGTCGAGGAGGGTCGTATCGAGCAGGGTGGTCACTGAATCGCTCCAGTCGCAGGTCGGGCGTCGTCGATGGTCGGCAGGGGTAGTCCGTGGCCCTCGAACCATTGGGTCACCGCGCCGAGTTCGTGCTCCGCCCATGTGGGGCTGAGCACGGCGACGAGTTTCGGCCTCCGTTGCGCCCACTCGGCCTGGACTCGATCGAGGTCACGGTCCGACGTCGTCGAGAGCACTTCGACGGCCCAGCGGTAGACGTCGGTGTACCAGGCGACGTCGGCTGGGTTCGGCGCCGCAGGGTTCTTGGAGAGCCATTCGTCGCGCAGGACTGCTCGCCGGCGGGCGATTGCCCTCTCGAGGCCGCGCGTCTCCAGTTCGATCGAAGCGCGCTGGCTCTCATGCTCGACGCCGTGGCGCGCCGACGCGTCGGCGAGCGTCGCTAGCAGCGCTTGGAGTCGGGCATCGCTGGTGGCGAACTCCTCGAATGGGTCGTCCGTCTCCTCTGGTGGCGCCTCGACCGGTTCCGGCGCGTCCGGTGGTGCCTCGCGGGCGTAGATGGGCCACGCGGCGTGCGGTGCCGGGTCCAGGAGCATCAGGCCGGACCGGCCGAGCGCGTCAGGCTTCGCGGCAGAGACGACGACCATCCGCGGTCCAGCGACACGCGTGACGATTACGACGCCCTCGGACTCCTCGGTGACCGAGTGGATCTCGGACGGCTTCATCCCCGTGAGCTTCGACGCGGCGAGGATCGCGGGTGGCACGCCGTCGATCGCCTCTCGGGCCTTGGCCGCCGCGACCGCTTCGCGTCGCCGGTCCTCCTCGAGGCGCGCCGCGTCGAGGGTCGCTACGACCTCGGGCGGATCCATCCGCGGGGGCGGCGGAGTGTCCGCAGTAGCGATCTCGGCGCCGATGGCGGCGGCTCGACTGCGGCGCAGTCGTTGGTAGGTGTCTTCCATGGGGGTTCTCCTTGTCGGGGTTCGTGGTCAGGACCAGACGACGGTCACGGATCCGGTACCGGCGGACATCGTCGTGACGACGGTCAGGCCGGACCGGAGCGCGACCGCGGCGAGATCGAACGTGGCGACCTCGTCTGTGGCGATCTCGGCGACGAGCCCGACCGGGTCGCCGTTGGCGTCGTCGTAGATCGAGACAGTCGTCCCGACCTCGAGAGCGCCGACGATCACGCGGTGCAGCGTGCACGGACCGGCATGGACAACTCCGCTGTCAGCGGCGACGGTCAGGACTGCGGCGGTGCTGGGCATGAGGGGGGTTCCTTCCTAGGTGGCGGGGCGCGGGGGCTAGACGTCGAAGTCGTCGGGAGACGCGTCCGGCGGGTCGAACGCGCCGAGATCGATCCGACCCCGAGCGTCAGGCGTGAACCCGAGTTCCCTCGCCCACGACCGCAACGACACCGCCGCATCTCGAGCGACCTGGACACTCGGGTTCTTCACCAGGCCGGCGCCGTCGCGCGCCGCGTCCGCCGACGACCGGCCAGGCACCAACGCACCGCGCTCAGCGACATCGCGCATCGCCTCGACCCAGACGGCCCACGCCGCGCAGTACGCGACCAGCGCCGCCCGATCCGTCGAGCGGAGCCATCCCGGCCACGCCTCGACCGCAGCGACGATCCGACGCCACTCCGCCTTGCCCTCGCGCGGCAACCACGACGGCGGCGACGGGCGACGACCGTCGACCAACGGCTCCGCGACCGCGTGCCGGCGCTCAGCGGCGGAGTCCGGGACGGCTCGAAGATGGTTCGCGATTGGGCGTGCTGGCATCGCTGCGCCTTTCAGATTCTCGGTTCGATGGTTCGCGCCACCCGGAAGAGGCCGGGGTCCTCTGCGCGCGACGTTCCAACGGGACTTTTCGTTGGTGGACCATGCCGGCGACTGGCACAACCCCGATACCAGTCGCCGGCGCGACGATCTCGAGCGCTTCGCCGGCCATGTCGGCGAGTCGCGTCGAGGTTCGTCGGGGGTGGCGCCTGACCAGGAGGGACGACGCGGGGCCGAGGAACCCCTCCTCCTGGTCAGGCACGTTCGGGTAGTTCCGGTGGGCTGTTGTTGGTCGGTCGGGTCGCGGTGCTCGCGTCGATCGTGCCTGCCTGCCTGTCCTGCCTATAGGCAGGGACACAGGCAGGATGGCGGGCACGGTTCGCCGAGCGGTCTGCCGATCGTGCCTGGAGGGGTCAGGCATGGTGCAGGCACGATCAGGCATCGTCGCTCCCGGTAGTGAGTTCGAGAGCGTCGAGGCGGTCGCGGCCGGCGTCGGTCAGGTAGTGGCGGTGCGAGCGGCCTTCCTTGCGGATCTCGATCAGGTCACTCGCGGCGAGGTCCTTCGCGGCGCGGTCGACGGCGTCGCTGTAGCCGAGGGCGCGCAGGTCGGTCTTGGTGGCGCCGTCGTAGTGGGCGAGGTGCTCCAGGATGCGGGCTTGGTGTTCGTCGGTGCCGGTCGTGCCGGGCGGCGCGACTCGGGCGACGATGCCTCCGTCGGGGTACGCGGTGAGGCTGACGTCGGCGACGGGGAGGTTCCCGCCGATCGCGCCTCGGACGTGGCCGCGGCGGTCCTTGGCGAGGGTCAGCTTGGAGAGGCCTTCGACGGGGTCGCGTTTGGCGCGTCCGAGTGGGCGGACGGCTTCGACGATGTAGGCGGCGCCGTCGAGGGCCGCGAGCTTGTGTTGGGCGCCGATGGCGTACCGGCCGCGGCTCTCGGTCGACTTGGTGACGTGGTCGATGACCACGGTCGATGCGCCGGCGCGGGCGAGAGGCCGCGGGACGAGACCGATCCAGGTCGCGACGTCGCGGTTCGACATCGGATCGAGGTCCTCGATCGCCATCCCTTCGGTCACTCCGTCGACGACCGCGACGTCGGGTCGCCAGGCGACGAGTTCACCGAAGGCGATCGCGGCGTTCGTGACGGTGTCGTTCCTGGGGGCGGTGAGCGGCTCGAGCGGGCGGACGTAGCGGAGTTGGCCGGCGTGGGCGTCGGTGTCGAGTCCGAGCGCGGCGAGGCGTTCGCGGAACCCGCGGGCGTCGTCTTCGAAGTCGACGACAAGTGCGCGCCTGCCGGCCTCGACGGCTTCGGCGACGGCGAGGAGCGCGACCCACGATTTCGCCGATTCGCTCTCGCCCTGGAGCCAGTGCACGCGGCCCGGGTAGAGCAACGCCAGTCCGTCGGACCGGCGGAGCCACTTCGGCGGGGTCTCCTCGACGTCGACGTCGCGCAGGTCGATAGGCGACCAGGACGACTCGGCGACCGGGTCGTCGTCGTCCGCCTGGTCGAGGTGGTCGACGGATAGCTCCGGGCAGTCGGGGCACTCGTCGTAGAGCGTCGCGTCGTACCGGTGCCCGTCTGCGACGCACCGGACCCAGACGGGGTGGCCTGCGTCGAGGTCGAAGTCAGGGGCGAGGTCGGCGGTCAATAGTCGATTCCTTCGACCATGCCCCGGTCGAGGATCTCCCTGAGGACCTGACGGGTCTTCTCGGGGCCGCCGGCGCAGCAGGACCGGTGCACGACATGGGTCCCGTCGACGGGGCACGTGCAGGCGCCGCAGATCCGGTGCTTGCCGAACTCGATCACCCACGGGCGTGGCGGGTTCTTGACGGAACGGTGGCGTCGGGTGTTGGTTGGCATTCGTTCGCTCCCGGTGAGGTCGAGGGCGACGGAGACGCGGCGCATCCGGGCAGGGGTGCGTCGTCGTCGCGTCTGGAGTCAGGAGTTGCGGAGGCGGTCGACGAATGCCTCCAGGGCCTGGTGCGGGACGAGGCGGCGAGTGCCAACCTTCACCGACTCGAGTTCTCCGGCGGCGACCAGTTCGTAGACCTTCGTGCGACCGAGCCCGAGGAGCGAAGCTGCCTCGGTGATGGGGTGGAGGATTCGTACGGATTCGCTCATGCCCGCATACTCCTCCGCCGCACCAGATTCGAATATGGTTTGTTTATGGCAGCAATTCGAGAGGGCCTCGACGCGGTTCGCGAATACGAGACCGGCGAGCTTGGGCGTTCGTTCGACGCATCGTCGTGGCGAACACCTGACGAGGTCGAGATCGTCGATGGCGCCGTTCGGTGGGCGTTCACCGGCGACGGCGGCTCCATAGCGACCAGCTCCCGGCCCGATCTCGAAACCTTTCTCGGCCTCGCCGATGCGACCGAAGTAGCGATCGCCCGATTCGCCAGCCGAGTCGGTCCCCTCCTCTGGATGCCTGACGTGCGGGCATCCTGCCGAGTCGAGGGGTGCACCTCGTGCCTTGCTGCGCAATACCACTGGCCGCGCGACGGCTGGCATCCGGCGCATGGCGCTGAGCCGGTCGAGGCCTGGCGGATGTTCGCACGCGACGCAACGGAGGTCCTCGAGGTCGCCGGGCTCCTGCGCCTGGGCCGCCCCGTCGACTATCAGCGGTGGGAGAACCTGCGCACGATGTCAGCGCGGTGCGTCGGAAAGCCCGCTCGTGCGATCAGCCTCCGTGGCTGGTCGGAATCAATGCCCGAGGGATTCCAACTCGTTCCGACGACTACCGAGTCGCTAGGCCACGCGACCGCGGTCGGTGTCTACGTGTCGGCGTGGTTAGCGGCCGCAGGCGTCCAGGTCGGAGTCGTCTGGACCGACCGGGTCGGTCCGAAGCTTGACCTCCGCCCGTCTGGGTTCCTAGGCGCCGTCGGGATCCACATAGCGCGCGCCGTTGGCGGCGCCGGCGGGTTTGCCTTCTGCGACGGGTGCGGCGAAGCGTTCACCCCAAGGAGACGACCAAAGGCCGGCCAACGGGCATTCTGCGAGGCATGCCGCGAACGGGGCGAGCCCCAGCGGCGAGCGGACCGCGATCGACGGACGCGCGAGCGCCTCGGGCGCGCTGGCAGCAACCGTGGCAGCAACGAGCCGCGATCAAGAGCGGACTAACGCGGACGGCGACGGCACGCGGACCCCTTGCGAACAGGGGCTTTCGGACAAGGGCGGCCACCAGCGAACTAGGTCAGGGTCCATGGCATGCAAGAGGTCGTGGGTTCGAATCCCATCAGCTCCACTCGTCCCGATGGACGTGCGACCCGCCCGGTGCGCCCGGCGGGTCGTTCCGCGCTCGCGGCCGGACATCTCCGGGACCGTCAGCGCTCGACGCGCACCAGGCTCGCCACGGCGTCGAGGTCGAGCGCCCAGCCCGGTCGGGTCGGCGGCGCATACCACACGCCGACCGCCATGGCCGGGAAGCCCTCGACGATCGTGTGCGCCGCGAACGG
>CAZYKR010000094.1:0-14306 GCA_964648005.1 uncultured Iamiaceae bacterium | reverse complement strand
CCTCGACGGGCTCGACGGCGAGTTGATCGTCGTCGACGGGGTGGCCCATGTGGCGCGCGTCGACGGCTCGCTGGACCTGGTCGCCGACGACGTGCGCACCCCGTTCGCCGTGGTGTGCCGCTTCCGGCCGTCGATCACGGCGTCCCTCGGCGCCTGCGTGTCGTTCGACGCCCTCACCGAGGCGGTGCGGGGGTTGGCCCCGGACGCGCCGGTGCTGGCGGTGCGGCTCGACGGCACCTTCGAGCGCCTCGTCGTGCGCAGCGTCGCCCGGCAGCATCCGCCGTATCCGCCGCTGCGCGACGTCGTGGCCCACCAGGCCGAGCATCACCTGACCGACGTGCGCGGCACCTTGGTCGGCTTCTGCTTCCCCGACCGCACGGGTGGCCTGGAGGTGCCCGGGTGGCATCTGCACGCGGTCGACGACGTCCGCACCGTCGGCGGCCACGTGATGGACGTGGCCCTCGCCGCCGGTGCCCGGGTGGCGATCGAGGCGACGGGCGAGCTGCACGTCGAGGTGCCGTCGCAGCTCGGCGCCGTGGCGGTGGTGGCAGACCGCGCCGATGGCGGTGACCTCGCCGACCAGGACGGCCGGGTCGCCGACCGCCGCAGCGAGATCGACGCCGTCGAAGGCCGCGGCACCGCGCCCGGCGGCTGACCCCTGCCCGCCGGCCTGTCTGCTGCCCTCTGCCGGGACGCGGCACAACCCGCGCCGATGCACGGGGACGAGTGCGCGTTTGCACGCGCCGGTCGCGTACAAGCGCGCAGACGTCGGGCCGGGTGTGCGCGGCGAGGCTGGCGTGGGCGACCGGGTCGCGGGCTGGGTGACGGGGGGCACCGTGGCCCGGTCGGCGGATTGGGGGGATCGGGGGCCTCGCGCAGCAGACTGGGACACGTGCCGGCTCCAGAGCGATACGACGTCGCCGTCATCGGTGGCGGACCCGGTGGTGCCGCTGTCGCCCGTCGCCTGGCCGAGTCCGGCGCCCGCGTCGTCGTGTTCGAGAAGGGCGAGCGCGGCCGCGACAAGGTGTGCGGCGACGGCTTGACCCCGCGAGCGATCGCTGCCCTCGACGAACTGGGCGTCGAGCTGGACGCGTCGCATCGCATCGACGGGCTGCGGATGATCGCCAACCGCACGGTGCGCGAGCTGCCGTGGCCCGGCGGCCGCTACCCGGCGCGTGGAGCGGTGTGGCCGCGCAAGGCGCTCGATCAGGCCCTGATCGAACACGCCGAGGCAGCCGGTGCCGAGGTGCGCTTCGGCACCGAGGCGCTGCCCGTGCTCGACGGGGGCCGGGTCGTCGGCGTGCGCGCCAGCACCAACGGCGGCGGCCCGCTGATCGGCGCCGATCTCACCGTGCTCGCCACCGGCGCGCCCGGCCCGGCGGCGCGCCTCGTCGGTGCCGTGCGTGACCCGGACGAGCCGTTCGGCCTGGCCATCCGCACCTACGTGGAGAGCCCACGCCACACCGACCGCCACATCGAGGCATGCCTGACCCTGCGCGACGAACACGGCACGCCGGTTCCGGGCTACGGGTGGATGTTCCCGTGCGGCGACGGCACCGTGAACATCGGCGTCGGCGCGCTGTCGACGATGCAGGGCTTCACCAAGCTCAACCTCAACTCGCTGCTGGAGGCGTATCGGGGGCTGGTCGCCGAGTCGTGGGGGATCGGTGAGAACCTCGAGCGGCCCCGCGCCTGGCGGCTGCCGATGAGCGCCCAGCGCCGCCACGGCCCGGGGTGGGTGGCGATCGGCGATGCCGCCGGGCTCGTCAACCCGATGAACGGCGAGGGGATCGACTACGCGCTCGAGTCGGGCATCGTGGCGGCGGATCTCTTCTTGACGGACCCGGTCACAGCTCCGGTCCGCTACGACGCCGAGGTCGGCGCCCGCTTCGACGCCTTCCTGCGCACCGGCCGGCGGTTCTCGTTCCTCATCGGGCACCCGTGGATCCTGCGGTCGGGGCTGCGGTTCGCCGTCGGCACGCAGGCGATCGCCGACATCACCCTGGCGGTGATGGCCAACCTGGTCGAGCCCGACGCCCGCGACGCCGCCGGCCGCACCATGCGCGCCGCCGACGCGCTGCTCGCGCTCGCCGACCCGCTGCTGCGCCGCACCCGCGCCGCCGCCTGACGAACGAGGGCCGCGTGGGTGCGGCCCTATGCTCTGGCGCCATGGCGGATTCTCGATGCTCGACGCGGCGCGCCGCGACCGTGGCCGTGCTGGCGGCGCTGCTCGCCGTGGTGGCCGTGCCCTCCTCGCCCGCAGGCGCGGTGCAGGGGCCGCTGCCGGGCCCGGTGGCGGGTTGGCACACGGCCACCGGGACCGACGGGCGGGTCTACATCGCCGATGCCCAGGGCCGCGCCCTGCAGTTCCACGGCGGCAACCACAAGACCGAGGACCCCGACACGCTCACCGACGAGCTGCTCGCCGCCGCCGCCGACCGCGGCCTCGATCACATCCGCCTCGCCATCTACTGGGAGCACCTCGAGCCCACCCAGGACACCTACGACCAGGCGTACCTCGACAAGATCCTCGCCGCCCTCGACCGGGCCGAGGCCCACGGCATCCTCGTGATCTTGGACATGCACCAGGACGTCTACGGGGAGGCGTTCGGGTTCGTCGGCATCCCGGCATGGGCCACCCGCACCGACGGGGTGCCGTTCGAGCCGCAGGAGGTGTGGTTGCAGAACTACCTCCAGCCGGCGGTGCAGAACGCCTTCGAGCACCTCTACGAGGACGCCGACCTGCGGGCCGAGCAGATCGAGGTGTGGCTGCACGTCGTCGACGCCGTCAAGGGCCACCCGGCGGTGCTCGGCTACGACCTGCTCAACGAGCCGTTCGGCAAGTTCCGCGACGGCGAGAACTTCTTCGACGCCGCGGCGCGCGTCGAGGCGACGCAGCTCACGCCGATGTACCAGCGCCTGACCGACGCCATCTCGGCCGTCGACGCCGACCACTTCGTGTTCTTCGAGCCGCCGAACCTGGCGTCGCTCGGCGTCCCGACCTCGCTCGGCCCCGTGACGGGCCCGAAGGTCGCCATCTACCCGCACATGTACGACGCCTCGATCGAGGCGGCGACCTACACGCCGGGCGGGGTCATCGCCTACAACCCGGACTTCTTCGCCACCTGGGCCAACGCCATCACCACCTACACCGAGACGTACCCGATGCCGATGCTCGTCGGCGAGTGGGGCATCGCCCACCCCGACGCCGGCGGCATGGACCAGTTCGTGGCCGACAGCCTGCGCACGCTCGACGACGTGACGTCGGGCTGGTCGGTGTTCAACTGGTGTGCCGGCGACGGCTACTGCCCGATCGACGCCGCCTTCGCCGACCGGCCCGGGATCGAGCAGATCTTCCAGCCGTATGCCCGCGCCATCGCCGGGGCGCCGACCAGCAGCGACTGGGACCCGGCGACCGGTCTGCTACGGGTGCGCTACACGGACAACGCTGCGACCGGCACGACGGACATCTTCGTGCCCGAGTCGCGCCGCTACCCGGCCGGGTGGCAGGTGACGTCGAGCGCACCCGACGGCGCGTGGAGCTGGACGTTCGACGAGACGACCGGCGTGCTGGCCGTGACCGTGGACGACACCGGTGCCGCCCACGCGGTGTGCGTGCAGCCGGCGGGAGCGACGGCGCCGTGCCTGGCGATGGACCCGGTGGTGCCCGGGGAGCCGACGACGACCACAGCACCCGGTGCCGTCACGGTCACGCCCGCCTTCACGGGCTGACGCGACCCAGGTCGCGACCGGACCCGGGACCTCGGTCCCTGGCGCGTCGGCGGCCCGGGCGCGACGGTGGGAACCCGAGCGGTAGCGGTCGGAGGTGACGCCATGCAGGTGTTGGTCGTGTACGGATCGAAGATGGGTGGCACCGAGGGGATCGCGCAGATCCTCGCCGACGAGCTGGGTGCCCGCGGTGCCACCGTCACGGTGGCCGATGCCGCCACCGACCCCGATCCTGCGGGCGTCGGTGCCGTCGTGGTCGGGGGCGGCCTCTATGCGGGACGGTGGGTCAAGAGCGTCCGGCGATGGGTGAAGCACCACGACGAGGCGCTGCGGGGCGTTCCGGTGTGGTGCTTCTCGAGCGGCCCGCTCGACGACACGGCCACCGAGCACGAGATCCCGGAGACGTCGTCGGTGCACAAGCTCATGGCGCGCGTCGGCGCGCGCGGGCACCTGACCTTCGGCGGGCGCCTGCCGGCCGACGCCCCGGGGTTCCCGGCGGCGTCGATGGCCAAGGACCATGCCGGCGACTGGCGCGACGCCGACCAGATCCGGGCCTGGGCCGACGAGGTCGCCGACGCCCTGGGAAGCTGATCGAGCGCTCAGCCCGCGAGGAACGACAGCCGGATCTGCCGGCGCGGGTTGTCGACGTTGGGGTCGACGAGGACGACGGACTGCCAGGTCCCGAGCAGCACGCGACCGTCGAGGACGGGCAGGCTGAGCGACGGGCTGATGAACGCTGGCAGCACGTGGTCGGCGCCGTGCCCGGGTGAGCCGTGGCGGTGGACGTACCGGTCGTCGCGCGGGAACAGCCGCGCCACCGCCTCCTCGACATCGGGCTCGCTTCCCGCACCCGTCTCGACGACGGCAAGACCGGCGGTGGCGTGCGGGGCGAAGACGTGCACCAGGCCATCGCCCCGTCCGGTGCAGTAGGCGGCCACCTCGTCGGTCAGGTCGGTCAGCACCGTGCGGCCCGTGCGCACCTCGAGCAAGGTCGTGTCCACGGCGCCGATGGTACGACCGGCCGCGCCCCGGATCCGTCGCCGGTAGCGGGCTAGCGTGGTCGCGGTTCGCCCGCGTCGCCGACGGCCGGTGCACGAGACGGGTAGGGAGGTGGGGCTTCGTGGGAGAGCCGATCGCACCGACGGGTGCCGGGGGCTTCGTGCCGCCGGGCGCACCGACGGCGCCGCCGCCGGCGTCAGCTCCGCCGGCCGCACCGCAGCCGGGCACGCCAGCCGCTGCCGGGGCGCCGGCACCTCCCGCCGGGCCGGTCCCGGTACCGCCGGCAGGGCCAGTGCCGGCACTGGTCGAGGCCGTGCGCCGGGTGGTGCTGGGCGACCCCAACGCCGTCCGGTTGACCGTCGCCGCCTTCGTCGCCGGCGGGCACGTCCTGTTCGAGGACACACCAGGTACGGGCAAGACCGTGCTGTGCAAGGCCCTGGCGGCGGCACTCGGCGGCACCTTCGGACGCGTGCAGGCACGACGGACCTGCTGCCCTCGGACGTCACCGGCGTGAGCGTGTTCGACATGGACGCCAAGACGTGGGACTTCCGGCGGGGGCCGATCTTCAACGAGATCGTGTTGGTCGACGAGATCAACCGGGCGACGCCGCGCACCCAGTCGGCGCTGCTCGAGGCCATGGCCGAACAGCAGGTGACCGTCGACGGCACGACGCATCCATTGCCGGAGCCGTTCCTCGTCGTCGCCACGCAGAACCCCGCCGGCGATCTCGGGACCTTCCCGCTCGTCGCCGGTCAGCGTGACCGGTTCATGGTGTCGCTGTCGCTGGGGCAACCCGGTCGCGCCGCCGAGCACCAGCTGGTGCGGGGCCACGGCGGCGCTGCCCTGCTCGGCGACGTGCGTCCGGTGGCGAGCGCCCAGCAGTGGATCGAGGTGCGCAGCCGGCTCGATCAGGTGCACCTCGCCGACGCCGTGCTCACCTACGGCCTCGACGTGATCGACGCCGTGCGGGCCCGCCTCGGCGATACGTCGCTCATCAGCACGCGCGCCGTGCTGGCGACGATGCGCCTGGCCCGCGCCCACGCCGTCGTGAGCGGGCGGGGGCACGTGTCGCCCGACGACATCCAGGCCATCGCCGCCGGGGCGCTGGCGCACCGGCTCATCGACCGCACGAACGGCGACCTCGCCGCGGCGCGCCACCTCGTGTTCGAGGCGGGCAGTCGCGTGCCGGTCCCGCCGCCGAGCTGAAATGGTCGGGCTCGACGGCATCGAGGTCGGTCGGCGGCGCACCCGCCTGCGCCCGCCGATGTGGTTGGTGGCGATCGTCGCCGCCGTCGCCCTGCTGGCCGCGGTGATCGGGAAGCTCCAGGCTGAGTTGGCGATCGCCGCCGCGATGCTGCTCGTCGCCGTCGGTGACCTGCTCGTCGCCCGATGGGGGTTCGCCGAGGTGCGCGGGCGCCTGACGTTCGACGGGGTGGCCGTCGTCGGCGAGCCGGCGTCGGCGGTGCTCGAGGTGCGCGGCGCCCGCAGCCGCATCTGGGCGCGCGTCGGGTGGTGGCAGCCGGCGTGGTTCACCGTCGTCCCCGACACCCCCGGACTGTTCAGCGTGGTGCCCACGCACCGGGGCCTGCTGCGGTGGGTCGACGTCGACCTCGTGGCGCGTGGGCCGCTCGGGCTGTGGCAGGTCGGCCGGCGCGACCGGCACCACTTGCCGGTGGCGCTGCCGGTCGGGCCGCGCCCGCTTCCCCACGAGGTGGAACCGATCGAGCTGTTCCCGCGCCCCTTCGGCGAGACCGTGCTCACCCGCGGCGCCGACGACATCGTGCGGGGTGTGCGTGAGTACCGCCCCGGCGATCAGCCCAAGCTCGTGCACTGGCCGGCGACGGCACACCGCGGTGAGCTCCTCGTGCGCGAGACCGAGACCCTGGGCACCATTCGGGTGCGCATCGCGCTCGACGTGCGCGATGACCTGTTCGGTGCCGAGGCGGCGGTCGCCCGGGCGGCGTGGTTCGCCATGGATTGCTTGGCGCGCGGGTGGGAGGTGGAGCTCGTGACGTGCGAGCGGCCACCACGGCCGCCCACGCCGTTGCCGCCGTCCACGTCGGCGTTCGCCCTGCCGCCGTCGTGCTCGTTGCTCGACGAGCCCCGTAGCGTTCGGGTCGGCTACGCCGCCGGACCCAGCACGACGCTCGGCTTCGCTGCCGCTCCACCCCCGCCGGGTGCCACCAGCTCGGGGGACGTGCGCCGGCCCGACGACGTCGCACGACGCCTGGCGGTCGCCGTACCGGGCATGGTGGACCTGCCCAAGCAGTCCGTACGGACCCGGATCATCTCGCCCGAGGGGGACCGGTGGAGCTGAACGCGGCGCAGCGCTACGTGGTCAGCCGGGACGAGTTGGCGCCGGCCACGCCCATCACGCAGGGCGCCGCGGCGCTGACCGTCCTGGTGCCGTTGGTGGCGTGGGCGGTGATGGGCCGCTGGCCTCTGGTGCTGGCCCTGGCCGTACCGGCGGCGCTGGTGATCGGCATCGGCATCGGATTCGTCGTCGACGTGCGTCCGTTGTCGCGTCGGCTGCCGGGCGCCGTCGGCGCGCTGCTCGTCGGCGTGGTGCTGGCGATGCTGCTGGGCATCGTCTCGTCGTCGACCCGAGCCCAGCTCGACCAAGGTTGGGTGCTCGTGCCGGTGGCGGCGATGGTGGTGCTGGGCCTCGACTGGTACTGGGCGTCGCGCCTGCGCCTGGTGGCGTGGCTCTCGACGCCGGTGGTGCTCGTCATCGCCGGCCAGGACCTGCCGTGGTCGCTGATCGTCGCCGCCGTGTGGCTGGTGCTGGTGCTGGGCACCCACGGCTTGGCCGAGCGCGACATCGCCCGCGCCAAGGGGTTGCCGGTGCCCTGGGGCGCCGCGGTCGCGCCGACCGGCGCCAAGGCCGACCAGCCGCGCGGTCTGCTGGCGTCCGTCGCCGCCGGCGTGGCGCTCGGGCTGCTCGTCGGTCTGCTGGTCAACCTGGCACTGCTGCTGCGCGACCCGCCGCCCCCGGACCCGTCGTCGGCGATGCGCAACGCACCGTCGTCGGGCCAGCGTGGTGGCGGCGCAGGTGGAGCCGGCGGCGGCGGGGCAGGCCAAGGCGGTGCGGGGCAAGGCGGTGCGGGGCAAGGCGGGGCGAACCAAGGCGGCGCCGGGGGGAGCGACACGAACGGCGACGGGATCGTCGACGGCGACGACGGTCGGACCCGCGACACCCTCGGTGGCTCGGGCGGCGGCTATGGACAGGGCGGCGGGACCGGGGGGCGCTGCGAGCGGTCCGAAGGCTGCCTGGCGGTGCCCGGGGACGAGCGCATCGTCGTGGACAGCGACGGGCGGGTGGTGCGCGACACCGATGGCGATGGCAACCTCGACGTGCAGCGTGACGGCCGGCTGGGCATCGACCGCGACGGGGACGGCGAGATCGACTCGTACGACCTCGACGAGATCATCGTCGACGCGGATGCCGATGGACGGATCCGCATCGACGACGACGGCGACGGCCGGCCGGACCGGACCGAGAGCGGCAGCGTCGGGCTCGACACCAACGGAGACGGGGTCATCGATCGCAACGGCGCCGGTCTCGTCGGCATCGACCGTGACGGGGACGGCACCATCGACGACACGGACCTGGGGTGGATCGTCCTCGATACCGACGGTGACGGCCTGCCCGACACCAACGGTGCCGGTGAACGACTCGACAGCGATCCGGACGTCGTCATCGCCGACGGCTTCGATCCCGACGGCCGAGTGGACCCGAACGCACCCGACGGCGCGGGCGAGCAGCCCGGCGCCGACGAGCCGACCGAGCCGCTGGAGATCCCGGCGGCGGTGTGGTGGACGCTGCTGGCGCTGGTCGTCGGCGGCGCCGCGGGCATCTGGTGGTACCGCCGGTGGAAGCGGCGCCGCGACGCCGAGGCCGAACGCCTGGCAGCGCTGGGGGAGTTGGCGTCGAAGGCGTGGGCGTTGGCGATGCTCGAGTCCCTCGAGGCGGCCGGTGCCGAGCGGGGTCGGCCACGCCGTCGGGACGAGTCGGTGCTGCGCTACGGCGCCGCGCTCGTGGACGGTCCGCTGCCCGATCCACGGCTGGCGCAGATCACCTCGTTGGTCGACGCCGAGCTGTTCGGTCCGGTCCCGGTCGACGCCGCCTCGCGCAGCTGGGCGGACGCGACGATGGTCGACGTGCTGGCGCAGCACCCGGTGGACGCCGACGACAAAGCCCGCCAGCCGGCGCCGGCCTGACGGACCGCCTGGCGCCGAGTCGCGTCGGCCGCTCAGCTCGACGGTTTCGGCACGAGCGCCGGCTCGTCGGGGAGCGGGAACCAGCGCAGGTGTTCGAAGTCGGCGCCCAGCTCGAGGTGCTGGCCGCCCGCCGCCGGCGCCTCGGCCAGCGCCGCCACCAACGCCCGCGCCTCGTCGAGGCAGTCCGCCAGCGCCGTATCGGGCACCTGGATGCGCCGGTCCGGGTAGTGGATCCCGTCAGCGCCGAACGTCACGTCGTCCAGGGTGAGGCGGGGCTCGATGGCGCGGTCGCGGTGGTGCCACAAGCCCTTCATCGGGTCGAAGCGGTACAGCGGGAGCAGGCGCCAGCCGTGGGTGGCGACGAGGTGTACGGCCTCGACGACGTACTCGAACAGGTCCTCGCTGATGAAGTAGTTGAAGTTGACCCGCACCCAGCCCGGCTTGATGCCCTCGCACCCGCGGGCCACCTCGCGTTCGAACTCGTGTGACGTGTCGAGGTCGATGCCGAGCAGGGCGTGGCCGTACGGTCCGGCGCAGCTGCAGCCGCCACGGGACTGGATGCCGAACAGGTCGTTGAGCACGGCCACGACGAAGTTGTGGTGCAGGTACTGGCCGTCGTGCCGGACGACGAACGACACGATCGACAGGCGCTCAGCGTCGTGGTTGCCGAGGATCTCGATGGCCGGGTTGCGCTCCCACGACTCGATCGCCCGACGGATGAAGCGCTCCTCGCGAGCGCGGATGGCGTCGACGCCGACCGTCTGCTTGAGCTTGAACACGAGGCCGGCGCGGATCGAGTCGACGATGGCCGGGGTGCCGCCCTCCTCGCGGTGCTCGGGGTCGTCGAGGTAGCGGTGCTCGGTGGGGTTCACGTAGGCCACCGTTCCCCCGCCGGGCACGACCGGCACCGAGTTGGTGAGCAGCTCGCGCCGTGCCACGAGCACGCCCGGCGTGCCGGGTCCGCCGATCAGCTTGTGCGGCGAGACGAACACGGCATCGAGCCAGTGGCCGGCCTCGACGTCGCCGGCCGTCGGGCGGTGGCCCATGTCGATCTCGACGTAGGGCGCGGCGGCGGCGTAGTCCCAGAACGACAGCGCGCCGTGGGCGTGCAACAGCGCGGCGATGGCCGGGACGTCGGTGATGATGCCGGTGACGTTCGACGCCGCCGAGAAGCTGCCGATCTTGAGCGGCCGGTCGGCGTGTGCCTCGAGCGCCTCGGTGAGGGCGGCGCAGTCGATGTGCCCGTCGGCGTCAGCGGGGATGGTCACGACGTCGGCGATCGACTCGCGCCACGGCAGCTCGTTCGAGTGGTGCTCGTACGGTCCGATGAACACGACGGGGCGCTGGTCGGCGGGGATGTGTGCCGACAGGCCGTGCCGGGCGTCGAGGTCGGCGGGGATGCGCAGGTTCAAGATCCCGACCATCTTGTCGATGGCTCCGGTCGCGCCGGACCCGCAGAAGATGACGGCGTGCTCGTCGGACGCGCCCACGCAGTCGCGGATGATGCGTCGCGCGTCCTCCCGGAAGCGGGTGGTCTGCAGTCCCGTGCCCGAGGACTCCGTGTGCGTGTTGGCGTACAGGGGCAGCACGGCGTCGCGGATGAAGTCCTCGATGAACGACAGCGAGCGGCCCGACGCCGTGTAGTCGGCGTACACGACGCGTCGCGGTCCGAACGGCCCGTCGACCGCCTCGGTCTCGCCGATCACCGAGGCGCGGATGGCCTCGATCAGGGCGTCGGGGTCGTCGGAGCGCACGGCGCCGATGATACGGGCGACCCGCCCGGGTGCGGTGTGGTAGTCCTGCACCCGTGACGGGCGAGCTGCCGGTGCGTCGGGTGACCTTCACGTACCCCGACGACATGGACCCGATGTGGGTGCCCCACAACCCCGAGTTCGCCGCGGCGTGCAACGCCGTGTCCCTCGGGATGCCCTACGCCGAGCCGCTGTTCATCAAGGCGGTGCGCTCGACGTTCGATCGGCTCGACGACGAGCAGCGGGCGCACGCCGAGACGTACGTCCGCCAGGAGGTCGGGCACTACAGCCAGCACAAGAAGCTCAACGCCATCGTGGCGGCCCGCTACCCGTCGACCCTGCGCCTGCAGCGCTGGATGGCCCGCTGCGCCGATTGGGTGTGGCGGCGCAGCCCGAAGTTCCGCGTGGCGTACGCCGCCGGCGGTGAGACGATCTCCTATGGAGTGGCCCGCTACGCCGAGCAGCACCTCGGCGACCTCTTCGACGACGCCGAACCCGTGCCGGCGACGCTGTTCCTGTGGCACCTGGCCGAGGAGATCGAGCACAAGAGCTCGACCTACGACGTGTTCTGCGCCACCGACGGATCGAAGCTGCGCTACGCCTGGGCCATGACGATGGGGTTCGTCAACATCGTCGCCTTCACGATCATCGGGACCCTGATGCAGCTGTGGGGCGAGCGGCGCCTGCACCTGCCCGTGTGCTGGTGGCGTCTGCTACGCCTGGCCGTCGGTCTGGCCTTCGTGCTCATCCCGGTCATGGTCGTCTCGGCGCTCCCCGGACATCACCCGCGCCAGTTCACCGACCCGCCGTACCTGCCGGCCTGGCTGCGCCAGTACGACCCGGCCACGGGCACCATCCCCATCTGGGGCTCGACCGATGTGCGCTCGGCGTTGGGCGGCGAGGCGCCGACGTACTCCGCCACCGACGCCGCCTGAGCGTCGACCCGCGCCCGGCGCGAGGATCTGGCGCATGTCCGAGAACCTCAAGCTGCTGGGCGCGTACTCCGACGCCATGGAAGCGGGCGACCGCGACGCGGTGTTCGCCTTCTTCGCCCCCGAGTTCCACAGCCACGTGACCGAGCGGGTGCACCCCGCCGCTGTCGGCACCGACATCCGCGGGGAGGAGCTGCTGTGGTGGACCCAGGTGCGCAACGCCTTCCCGGACATGACGTTCAGCGTCGACCTGCTCATCGAGTCCGACGACCTCGTCGTGTCGAACTGGACCGTGCGCGGCACGCACACCGGCGCTGCCTTCTACGACGTGGCGCCCACCGGGGAGTCGGTCGAGATCAACGGCACCGCCATCCTGCGCATGCGCGACGGCAAGATCGTCGAGCACTGGGGCGGCCCGCACTGCCAGAAGGGCCTGGGCTACCTCGGCTGAGGCCGCTGGCTCAGCTCGTCATGCCGCCGAGGCCGACGAGGCCCCGGGCCAGCTCGATCTCGCCCATGTGGCGCAGGCCGTGCTGGTACAGCCAGCACTCGGTGGCGTCGAGCACGGTGATGCCGTCGGGGCCGGCGACACGGGCCGAGTAGGTGCTGGCGACCTGCGGGGGGAACGGGCGCGGCACGACGACGCGGGCGAACTCGGCCGGATCGAGATCGGCCAACCACGCCTCGGTGCGGTCGAACACGGCGCGTTGGTAGGCCTTGAACGCCTCGAAGTCGCCGATGCGCTGGTCGACCATCTCCTCCACGGTGCGGTGCTTGCCGTGGTCGTTGATCGTCATCTGCACCTGGGCTTGCCACTCGTCGTTCCACACCGGCGGCTCGGACGTGATCATCATGAAGCAGACGTCTTCCATGTTCGTGTAGTGGAACAGCGAGAAGGCGATCGGCAGCACGCCGGCGCGCTCGAAGTGGTTGACGTGTTCGGGGCCCATCGTCTCGACGGCCTGGTAGTAGAGCGAGTGCATGGCGGCCATGCGGCGCTGCAGCGAGTCGAGGGTGAGGTCGGTGCTGGGCATCGGGGATCGTCCTTTCGTGCGAGCCGGCGTCAGCGGACTCAGGCGCTCCAGCCGCCGCTGAAGGAGAAGAACTGGCCGGTCTGGAAGCGGGAGCGGCCGTCGAGGAGCACGGCGGTGAACTCGGCGAGCTCGTCCATGGTGCCGAGGCGGTGCATCGGCACCTGCGCCTCGATCTTGGCCCGGCGTTCGGGGTCGGTGGCACCGGAAGCGTGCAGGAAGCCGGGGAAGTCCATGTAGTTGGTGCCGATGGCGTTGACCGTCACCCCGTCGGCGGCGTGCTCGAGGCCGACGGCGCGCACCAGGGCATTGGCGCCGGCGCGGGTGGAGGAGTACAGCGACACCTTCGGCTCGGGCTTGGCGCCGGTGGCGCTGGTGAACACCACGATCTGGCCCCGGCCGGCCTCGACCATCGGCGGCAGGGCCGACTGCAGCGCCCAGAAGACCATGTCGAGGTTGGCCCGCTTGACGAGCTCCCAATCCTCGACCTTGGCGCCGACGAAGCGGCCGACGACGATGAAGCCGGTGACGAAGCAGGCGGCGTCGAGCCGACCGAAGCGGTCGAGGGCGGTGTCGACGACGAGCTGGTTGCCCTCGGCGGTGGTGAGATCGGCGCGCTCGATGACGGCGACCTCGGCGCCGGCGGCCGTCAGCTCGTCGACCAGGTCCTGGCGGGGTTGGTGCAGCACGAGGCGGTGGCCGCTGCCGTGCAGGACCCGGGCCAGCGCCGGCCCGACGTAGTCGGCGCACTGGGTGATGAGGGCGACGGGGGCGTCGGTGGTCATCGGGCCACCGTAGAAAATGGCACTGCCGATGTCAATAGGTTGCCGTGGTTCCGAGCGAACGGCCGCAAGCAGCGGCATCGTCGTGTGGTAGTCAGGCCGCCATGAGCAGCACCGGGGAGCAGGGCGGCCACGCGGGCGACCAGGGCGGCCACGGTGGCGACCGGTTCGCCGAGCTGCGGGCTCGGCTGCTCGTCGACGGCCTCGACGTCGCCGATCTCGACCCGGACCCGATGGCGCAGGTGGCGGCGTGGATCGCCGTGGCCACCGACGCAGGGAGCTGGGAGCCGACGGCGATGACGCTGGCGACCGTCGACGCCGACGGCGCGCCGGACGCCCGGATGGTGCTGCTCCGTGGCGTCGATCGGGACGGCCTGCGCTGGTACACGGACCGCTCGTCGGCCAAGGGTCGCCAGCTGGCGGTGGTGCCTCGGGCAGCGGTGGTGCTCGCGTGGCCGGCGCTCGGGCGCCAGATCCGGGTGCGGGGCGAGGCGGCGCCGACCGACGACGCCGACTCCGACGCCTACTGGGCCGGCCGTCCGCACGGCAGCCGCATCGCCGCCTCGGCGTCGCACCAGAGCACCGAGTTGGCGTCTCGGGCCGAGCTCGACGCCGCCATCGCTGCGCTCGAGGCCACCTATCCCGAGGACGCGCCGGTGCCCCGGCCGGAGCGCTGGGGTGGCTACCGGCTCACGCCCGAGCGGGTCGAGCTGTGGCAGCAGCAGGCCTTCCGGGTGCACGACCGCCTCCGCTACGAGCGCGACCCGTCGGCGTCGACGGGCTGGCGCATCGTCCGCCTCTCGCCCTGAGCGCGCCAGTCGTCGCTCGCCGTGAGCCTCTCGTGCGTTCTTGTGGTGTCCA
>CAZYKR010000093.1:0-14335 GCA_964648005.1 uncultured Iamiaceae bacterium | reverse complement strand
ATCGCCACGAGCGTTAGGCCCACGAACCCTTCCGAGACGCCGAGTTGCTCGGCGATCGACACCGCACCGGTGACGACCAGCTGCGCGCCGACCAGGGTGCCGACCAACCCGGCGACCGCCAACAGCACCGTCCCGGCGAGGCCGCCACCACCGGCTTCGAGGTCGGTCACCTCGTCGACGAGATCCGCATCGTCGCTGGCGCGACTGGATCGAGCAGTCCGCACGACGCGCACCAGCACCGCCACCAGACCCGCCGACAGCACCACCCCGGCGGCGGGGCCCAGGCCGACGAGCGCAGCGACGCCGAACGCGCAGACCGCCGCTGTGCTCAGCGGCGCTTCCCGGCGCACGGTGCGCGATCCCAGCGCCAGTGTGCCGACCACCGCTGCCGATCCGAGCACGATCGTGAGGTTCGCCACGTTCGACCCGATGACGTTCCCGAGCGCGAGGTCCGGCTGCCCCTCGGCCACGGCGAGGCCCGACACCAACAGCTCCGGCGCGCTCGTCCCGAACCCCACCACCACCGCGCCGACGACCACCGGCGGCACGCGCAGCCGGGCGGACAGCCGTGCCGCGCCGAGGACGAACCAGTCGGAGGTGACCGCCAGCAGCACCAGACCTCCGAGCGCGAGCGCCGCCGACACCATCGGACCAGTCTCGCCCAGGCCCTCCGCCCCGCGGCTCACTCCCGACGAGAGGCGCGCCCCCACTCGGCACCGGCGACGGCCCACACGACCGCAGCGAGGACCGCGACCGTGACGATCGCCGACGTCCGCGGTCCGGCTGCCGCGACCCACGCGGCGCCCACCACCAGGCCGACAAGGCGCGCCACCAGCACCCGCCCGGTGGCGCGCAGGTTCCCCAGGACGAAGCCACCCAGGTACAGCACGACCGACGCCGCCAACGACGCCACGGCGAACGGCTCGAGCGCGGCGCTGGGATGCAGCAAGGCTTCCTCGATGGCTGCAGCGAACAGCACGATGCCCGCCACGATCGGCAGGTGGCCGAAGGTGAACAGGTCGCGAGCGAGGTGGCCGCGACGGCGCGCATCGGCCTCGCCCACCAACCGTTGCTCGGCGGCGTGGTGCACCCAGTCGAAGTAGCACCACCACAAGCCACACGCCACGACGAACCCGGCACCGAGCAACGCCACCTCCGCGGCGTCGAACCCCACGTCGGTCGCCGTCGCACCGATGGCGATGACCGCTTCGCCGAGGGCGATGATCACGATCAGGCCGTGCCGCTCGGCGAAGTGTCCAGGATCGATGCGGAACTCGCCGCGGCCCGCCGCCAGCACGCTGGCCACGTCGATCACCATCGCCGCCGCCCAGCACCACAGGCGGGCCTCGGCGCCGAGCGCCCCGCCGACGAGCACCAGTGCTGGGCTGATCGCGGCGATCGGCACATACGTGCGCAACGCCGCACGGTGCTCGGGCTGGTCGCGCAACCCGTACCAGTACAGGCCCAGGCCCAAGCCGCGCACCGCGGCGTATGGCACCGCGAACCACAAGCCATCCGATCCGAACGCCGTGTCGAGCGCCGCGGCCGCGACGAGCATGGCGCCGGTGACGCCGAGCATCGCCAGCCTGATGCCCCGCCGGTCGAGATCGATGGCGTTGCCGGCCCAGGCGAACTGCGACCACGCCCACCACACCAGCCACAGCACGACCCCGACGCGCACCCATCCCACGAGCGAGTGGTCGGCGTGGAGCAGGCCGACGAGTTGGGTGACGGCGAAGACGAAGACCAGGTCGAAGAACAGCTCCAGGAAGCCGACGCGTTTGCTCTGCGTCGCTACGGGGAGGGTCACTGCGCTCATGCCGGCTCCCTGTTCAGCGCTCGTGCGCGACGAGGACGACCTGACGGCCGCGGCCGCCGGCGAACGCCAGCAGGCCCCAGTATCGAGCCGCCTCCTCCAGCAGGCCGGCAACCGCCAGATCCCCGACCTCGACGGCGTCGAAGCCAAGCTCGCTCGCCAGCGCCGCCACATCGGCTCGGGCGGCGGCGTCATCACACGCCACCGGCAGGACCGGACGGGCCCCATCGGGCAGCTCCGGCGAAGCCATGTGCTCGGCACCGAGCACGTTGAACGCCTTCGCCACACGCACCCCGTCGGCCACGGCGCTGCGCACGACTTCGGCCCCGGACGACACCCCATCGGGCAGCGGCCTCCCGAACGGGTTCGTGGCGTCGACGAGGATGGCGCCGGAGGCGAGCCCGAGCTGACCCACGGCGTCGGCAGCGGCGTCGAACGGCACGGCGAGGATGGCCAGCGTCGCGTCGGCGCCGGCACCGGCGAGGGGAACCGCCGTCGTCCCGTCCGGCACCGTGGTGTCCGGGTCGCGCACGGCGAAGGTCACCTCGTGTCCATGGCGGGCCAGGTTGGCGCCCAGCGCCCGTCCGACGTTGCCCGCCCCCACCACCAGCACCGATCTCGTCTGCTCAGCCATCGACAGCCCTTTCATTACGTCACCGTCACGGAATGAGGCAGACCCTAGCGACCTCCGACCGTACTTCCAATACATCTACGTCACGTAAGGTGGTGCCCATGCCGTCGGCGCCATCCGCAGACACACCGATCGGCCGGCCGCGCGACCCGGCGATCGACGACGCTGTGCTCGCCGCCACGCTGCGACATCTGGCGCGCGACGGCGTCGCGGGCATGTCGTTGGCGGCGATCGCAGCCGATGCCGGCACGTCGCGGCCGGCGATCTACCGACGATGGCCCGACAAGACGGCGCTGGTCGTCGACGCCGTGTCACACCTCGCCCAGGTCGATCCGCCGGACGTCGACGACGACCCGTTCGTGGCGCTCGTCACCGAGCTCGAGCACTTCCGCCACTGCATCACGCTCGCCGGGTCGCTGCCGCTGGCCGGGCTGATGCTCACCGATGGCGTCGACGACCACGTGCGCGCCCGGTACCAAGACCAGATCGTGGCGCCGCGACGCGCCCGGATCCGGGCGTGTCTCGAGCGCGGCGTCGCCTCCGGGGCACTCGACGCCGACGCCGACCTCGTCGTGGCCGGGACGTTCCTCACGGGCTCGTGGTACTCGTTCGCGCTCACCGGCACGACGCCGCCCGAGGACTGGGCCCACCGCACCGCCGCGCTCGTGTGGCGGGCCTGTGGCGGCACACCGCCGGCGGCTCACAGCAGCAGTTGCACGAAGCCGAAGTAGATGGCGATCGACAGCAGGTCCTGCACGACAGTGGCCAACGGGCCACTCCCGAAGGCCGGATCGACGCGCACTCGGGTGAACAGCCACGGCAGCACCAACGCCACGATCGAGGCCGTGCAGCAGGCGGCGAACAGAGCCAGCGCCACGACGAGTGCCACCTCGACCTCGCCCCACACCAGCACGGCGAACGGGAAGAAGACCGCCGACAAGATGACGCCGACGAGAGCGCCCGTGACCGCCTCGAGCCCGATGACGCGCCGGATCGGCACACCGAGGCTCAGGCCTCGGATCGTCAGGGTCTCGGTCTGCGTGCCGACGGCATCGGCCAGGTAGACGATCCCAGGGATGAAGAACGCCAGCAGCACCTGCTGTGACAACTGCTCCTCGTAGGCGCCGACCAACAGCGACGCCGCCATCGCACCCGCCAGACCGACGAGCAACCAGGGCAACCGATGCCACAGCCGCTTGGCCACCGGCTCCTCACTGGCGTGGCGCGCGCTCTGCGCGTCGTGCAGGAAGCCACCCAGCCGCGCCAGGTCCCGATCGTGACCGCGCAGCAGGCTCTCCAGGAGGCGGAACGGCGGGATGACGCCGACGAACCGGCCATCGGCGTCGACCACGGCAAGGCTCGCATGACGCTGCCGGACCATCTGCCATGCGGCGGCTTGGCGATCGGAGCCCGGCGCGATGCACGGCGGGCGGTCGTCCATGATCTCAGCGATCGACTGCAGCCCGTCCGCGGCCGTGAGCTGCTCGATGGTGACCAGGCCGACGAGGCGGCCGTCGACGCAGACCGCCAGGTCGTCAACCTCGTCGAACCGGTGACCCTCGAGGCCGGCGCGCACCGCTGCCACCCCGTCGTCGGGACGGGCGACCGGCACGTTGGCCGTCGTCAGGTCGTCGATCGTGCCGAGCCATGCCGCAGGGTCGTCGTCGAGCGCGAGGTCCATGACGCCAGCATCGCAGCCCGATGCCGGAACCGGCCCCGTGGCTCAGCCCGGGCGAGGCGTTGCCATGGCGTGGAAGCCCGCATCCACGTGGAGCACCTCGCCGGTGATGGCGCGGGCGAGGTCCGACAGCAAGAAGCACGTGGCGTCGGCGACCGGTCCCGGGTCATGCGGGTCCCATGGCATCGGCGCCGTCGACGCCCAGGCGTCGGTGAGCAGCGAGAAGCCTGGGATCGCCGATGCCGCCCGGGTGGCGAGCGGGCCCGCCGCCACGAGGTTGACCCGGATGTGCTGCGGGCCCAGGTCGCGCGCCAGGTAGCGGGCCGAGGACCGCAGCGCCGCCTTGCACACGCCCATCCAGTTGTAGGTGGGCCACGCCCGGTCGTCGGCATCGAAGTCGAGGCCGACCAGCGAGGCGCCCGCTGGCGGGGCCGTCGCCTCGAGCAGGCTTCCCAGGGCACTGAAGCTCCACGCGCTCGTCCGAAACGCAAGCTCGATGCCGGCTGGATCGGCATCGCGCAATCGGCCTTGCAGCGCATCGGAAGGGGCGAACGCCACGGCGTGCAGCGCGCCGTCGATCGGTCCCGCCTCGCGGCGAAGCCGTTCGGCCACGGCGGCGACGTCACTGCCATCGGAGACGTCAAGGGGCACGACAGACGTGACAGCAGGCATCGTGTCGGCGACGGCGCGCACGCCGTCGAGGTCGCGCGGGTAGGCGCTCAGGATCAGCTCGGCGCCGTGGTCCTGGCACCGACGGGCGACGGCCGCCGCGATGCTCTCGGGCGTGGCCACGCCGGTCAGCAGCAGGCGCTTGCCCGCGAGCATCACGCCACCGCCCCGAAGGGCAGGTCGAGCACACCCCGCAGGTGGTTCTCCGCCGGCGACGTGGCGCAGCCGCCCAGCGCCGCCAGCACCTCGGGCGGGATGTCGAGGTGCGCTGCCCGGACGCGCACCTCGTCGCGGTGCAAAGACAACTCCACGGCCATGGCGCCGGCGAGGTTCACCCCATCGGCGATCGATACCGCGATGGAGCGCGCCCGTCGCTCGATCGCCGATGGGACGATCGCGGCAGTGGCCACGGCGACATGCCTGCACGCCACGCCGAGACCGACCGTCTCGACCAAGGGGTAGCTCGCCGACCAGCCGCTCGGGCGACGCGCGACCACGGCCACCACCGCCGGGGTGTGGCGCCCCACCGGGGCGGAGTCGAACCCGACGCCCGCAGCCGCAAGCGCCGCTCGCGCCGTGACGCCGTCGGCCAACGCCAGGGCCGCCGGTCCCGGACGCACCATGACGCCGGAGGCGACGAGCGCGCGCAGCTCCTCGAGCGCCGGGATGCCTCCCGCCACCGTCACCAGCCGTGGGGGTCGCTCGTCCCCGGCGTTGGAGACGGGGACGACCTCCACTGCGAGGTCGACAGCGGCAGCGGCGACGGCGTCCGCGAACGCGCCGCTCCCCCACACGCCAAGCGCGGCGCAGACCGCAGCATCCATCACGCCACCTCCTCCCACCGGCCGCCCGGCAACCGACGCCGCCACCCCAGGTCGGGATCGGCGACGAGCAGGTGCACCCACGCGCCGTCGAACAGCTCGCCGAGGACGGCGTGGTCGGCGATCACCCGCTCGACCCGTTCCACCGGCGCCACGACGACGGTGTGCAGCCGAACCGGTTCGTGCCGGGGGCCGTCGACGTCGGCAACCGACTGCCACGGCAGCCCGGGCCGGAGGTCGACGCCGAGGCCCTCGAGCACGCCGACGCCGCCGATCGGGTTGTGCAGCGTCTTGTCGCCGGCGCCGTGGCGCTCCGGGTCGATGGTCGAGCCGTAGTACTGGAGGTTGATCCAGTGCCCGACGACCATCGGCGCCGTGAGGATCGTGGCCAGCGCCGTCCCGTCGACGTCGCCGTCGAGGTCGTAGGAGTGCAGGAACGCCCGGCCGCCGAGGTCGGCATCGATCGTGGCACCGCGCGGCGCCACGATGAACGCCGCGTTCCCCGCCAGGCCCCACTCGGGGCGCACCTGAGCCCAGTCCGCGGCCCGCCGCCTGGTCCGGCGTTGCGGCTGGGCCGCCCGGCGCTCTGCGAGGGAGGTGAGGCGCCGGGCGGCCAGCCGGCGGCCGGCCTCGTCGAGGTCACGCCGGAGCTGGGCGAGCCCCTCGGCGTGCACGGCGGGGACGTCGTCGATCAACAGCCGCACGTCGTCGGTCGTCGTGTCGTGCTCGGCCGACACGAACCAGGTGCCGTCGGGGATGAGGATGCCGCGCTCGGCCAGCGCGTGGCGCACGTCGGGATCTTCGAGCACCGTGGCGGCGATGCGGGCGTTGGCCCCGCCGCGGTTGCCGCCGCAGGCGCCGCAGTCGAGCGACGCACCGTGGGCGTTGGCAGCGGTCGTGGCGCCGTGCCCGCACAGGACCACGATCGGGGCAAACCCGTCCACGAGGCCCATCGTCCGCAGAGCTCCCTCGGCCATGGCGACCCGCTCGGCGAACGTGAAGCCGACCACGCCGTCACCGGACGCCGCCATGGCGCCGGGGCGGGCGGCGCCGCCGGCGCGCTGTGTGATCCTGGCGGCAAGGCCCGGCGCCACCGTGCGGCAGGCCGCCGCCGGTCCGAGGACCCAACCCGCCGTCTCGGCGAGCGCGAACATGGCCGCCGGCTCATGCGCTGCTGCGGCGAACGTGTCGCCCGCGCCGGCCACGGCACGCCGGCGCGCCGCGGTTGCCGGGCCGGCGACCTCGTGCACCTCGACCTGCGGGTCCAGCAACGCCGGCGCCGCTGGCACCGCCTCCACTGCCCCTGCGGCGGCGAAGCGCACCGGCATGGCGAAGAAGCCGGCGAACCCGAGGGTCTCGTAGGGGCCGAGCCCTTCGAGCTCGCGCCGCAGCCCCTCGGAGCGGACGTCGATGCAGCACACCAGCTGGGCGGCGGGCGATTGCAGTCGATGCGCCGCCCGCTCGGGCTGCACCCACCGCAACACGTCGTGGCGCACGGCGGCCTCGACGGTGTCGAGCACCGCGATACCGACGCGCACGGGGTCGACGCCGTGCAGCAGCTCGTGCGCGCGCGCCACCGTGGCATCGTCCGCACCACCGAACCCGACCGCGGCCAGCGCCCGCCGGGCGCGGTCGGGTTCGGCTCCCCCATGACGGGCGGCCGCAGCATCGGCCGCGCCGGCCCGGGGGCACAGCGCGGCGTCGCAGGACAGGCGCACCGCCAACAGCTCGACCAACGACAGGCGCGGCGCCGGATCGTCGGCCGACGCCCACTCGTCGCACCACCGGGCATAGCCGGCCCAGCCCGGCAACCGGCCACACTGGCCTCGCAGCTCGTCGACGCGCTCGGTCGCCGGCACGCCGAGCGCGGCGAGCGCGGCACCGATCGCTGCCTCCGGGTCGGCGGCGAGTCCCGTCAGGCGCCGACGGGCGTCGGGACCCAACACCCGCCGCAGGCGCCGGTCGCGCGGCGCCAGCAGGCGGAACGCGTCCCAGACGCTGTGCGCCGCCACGCCGCGGGCGGGGCCGTGGTGCACGTCCAGCAGGCTCACCAGCCACCGGCCGACCTCGGCGTCGACGGCCGCCACGGCGGCGGCGCCCCAGCGGGCCTCGGCCGCCGTGCGCCCTGAAGGCCCCGGCAGCGGGTCGTCGCTCGCCAGCAGGTCGGCGACGACCAGGGCCGCAGCGTCGACGGCGCGCCGCCCGACCACGATGGGCTCGTCGTCACGCAGCGACGGCACCGCCGCCTTGACCGCCGCCGCCAGGCCGGCAGGCGTTACGCGCCCCTCGGCGACGGCCCGCCGGGCGACGGCGCCGCCGGGCACACCCCGACTGCCGACCCACCGCCGGGTCTGGTCGATCGCCCGTTCGAAGCCGAGGTCGGTGAGACCCTGCCACGGGTTCACGGCGACGAACCGCTCGAGTGGCCACAGCGGAGCAACGACGCGGGCCGCCATGGCGATGTCGTCGCGCAGCGTGCCGACCGGCGCGGACGTCTCCTGGGCAGGCGCCGCGTACGGCTGGTCGGTCGGTTCGAGGATGAGCGTCATGGCTGGCTCCTGAGGGCGTGGGGGGTGGACAGCGAGGTCGGAAGGCGCCCGACGGCGCCGAGGTGGCTCCACAGGCGCGGCGCGAGCGTGCGGTTGCGCAGGGCCGCATGCCCGGCGAGACCTCCGATGCCGAGCAGTGCCAGGGCGACCGGGGCGGCGACGGCGGTGGCGGCGGTCGGCAGCTCGTCGACCAGTACCGACTCCAACGCCACCGCCGTGGCCAGGGCGGCGACGGCGCCCGCCAGGATCCCGGCGACGCCGCCGACCGCCAGCCCGATGCTGGCCTGCGGGCGCACCAGCCACGAGGCCGTGGCGATGGCGGTGGTGGCGCCGATCGCAGCACCGACCATCCAGGCGTCGGCGGTCGGCAGCGCGAGGGCGGCCAGCGCCGCCGGCACCGCCCCGGCGGCGAGGGCCACGGCACCGAGCGCCACCCTGTGGGCGACCGACGCCGGCACCACCACCATCCGGAAGCGCCGCCGGCGAGCCGATGCGGCGACCGTGGCGCCGACGCCCAGGGAGCGGGCCGACTTGTAGCAAGCGTGCCCGGCCAGGTGGGTGAGTGCAGCACCGGGGGCGCCGACCGCCACCGACACGAGCATGAACCCCATCTGCGCCGAGGTGGACAGGGCCAGGCTTCCCTTGGCGTCGGGCCGGGCCAGTCCGGCGCCCGCAGCCACGAGGATGGTGGCGATGCAGGCGAGCGCCAGCGCCCAGACCGCGAGCGGGGCCGCCGCCACCAGATCGAAGGTGCGGATGAGCAGCACCGCCCCGGCGTTGACGACGCCGGCGTGCAGCAGCGCCGAGGTGGAGGTGGGAGCGGCCAGGGTTCCCGGAAGCCAACCGGGGAGAGGCAGCTGGGCGCCCCGAGCCAGCGCGGCGACGACGAGGAGCGTCGCGACTGCTGCGAGCTGCCCGGCACCCAGCGCCGGGACCACCCCGGCGAGGCCGTCGAGCGCGGGGTCGCCCGCTGCCAGGAACACCACGGCCGTGGCGGCGACCAGGGCGCCGTCACCGATGGCGAGCGCCGTGGCCGCCCGGCGCGCGGCGGCACGGCGGGCGGGGTCACGATGGTGCCACTGCAACAGCACCACCGCCGTCGATGCCGCCACCCAGCCGAGCACGAGGATGCTCAGTCGCCCGGCGGCGGCGACGGTGATCGTCCCGGTGAGCACGACCGGCCCGAGCACCGCCGTGCGCAGCGCGTCCTCGCCGGGGTCGAGGGCCCGCCGGGCGTAGACGACGACGGTGAGCCCGATCAGCGAGGCGACGCCGCCGACCAGCACGACCACCGGGTCGGCCCGCAGCCACGGTGCGTCCGCGCCGAGCGCGATGGGCGCACCGGTGACGGCGCCGGCGATGCCCACGACGGCGACGCTCGCCAGCGCCACGCCGGCCCCGACCGCCGCCGCCAGACCGGGCCGTCGGTTGCGGTCGGCATCGATCCCCGGACGGGCGAGCTCCACCAGTCCGGCGACCAGCGGGACAATGACAGCGAGGAACAGCAGAAGTTCGAGCACGGCTGCATTCTATGAAGTCTTCTTCATGTGTCAATACTCAGTTGTTCATTTTCATGTTTTGCTCTGCTCCTGTCTGTCGACCGACGACGAGCGGCTCCCGGGCGGTTGACGCCATTACAGATTCGGGCGAATGTGTAACGCGATGGAGGCGGGGAACGACGCCGGCACACGGGAGCGCATCCTCGACGCCACGCTCGAAGCGCTGGCGCGCTCAGGGCCGAGGAAGGTGTCGATGTCGGAGGTGGCGGCCATCGCCGAGGTGTCGAGGCCGACGCTGTACCGGTGGTTCCCGAGCAAGGAGGCGCTGCTCGACGCCTTCAGCCGGCACGAGCTCGAGCGCTTCGACGACGGCCTCTCCGCGGCGACCGCCGGCCTCGACGGCGCGGCGCGTGTCGACGCCGTGCTGGCGTTCGTCGTCGAGTACCAGAGCCGGTCGTCGTTGCGCCGCATCGTCGAGGTGGAGCCGGCGCATGTCATCCACGAGCTGGCTCGCCTGCTGCCGACGATCCGCGAGCGGCTGGCCCCGCTGTTCGTTGGCGCCGACGGCTCGGTCGTGGCCGCCACGGTGGCGCGGGTGGCGCTCAGCCACGCCTTGGTCCCCGAAGACGACCCGGCACTCTTCCTCGCCGAACTGCGCAACGCGGCGCGGCTGGAGGTCGATCCACCCGAGGCGCTGCGTACCACCCATCGACGAAAGGCGTCGTGATGTCCACCCTGGGGCCGCTCGTCCCCGCCGACGAGACGTTCAACCACCAGATCACCGACACGTTCGCCACCGTGGCGCAGTCGGACCGGTCCTGGACCGAGAAGGTGTGCGCCATGGCGGCCGCCACCGACGGGTCGATCCAGCTGGCCTTCGGGATGGGCAAGTACCCGAACCGCAACGTCCTCGATGCCTACGCCGGGGTGTCGATCGGGACCCAGCAGTGGACGGTGCGCTCGAGCCGCCGCCTGTTCCCCGATGTCGGGCTGCTGGCCACGGGACCCATCCGCTACGAGGTCGTCGAGCCGCTGCAGACCGTGCGCTTCAGCCTCGACGCCAACGACGTGTTGCCCATCAGCTTCTCCTGGACGTTCGACGCGGCCGTGCCGTGCGTCCTCGAGCACCCCGAGCACCACCGCAGCCGGGACGGGATGCGCCTCGACGCCGACATCGTCCGCTACCACCAGATCGGCGTCGGGAGCGGGTGGGCCGAGGTGGACGGCGAGCGCTTCGAGCTGACGAACGACACCGTCGTGTCGACCCGAGACCACTCGTGGGGCGTTCGGTACATGGTGGGGGCGCCGGTCGATGACGTCGAAGCAGCCCCACGCCCGCCGAACGTGGCGAGCACGATCCTCTGGTCGCCCATGCTGTGCACCCGGCCGGACGGCTCGCGCTATGGGATCCACACCTACTACCAGCGCCACGGTCTGGGCGACTGGCACCGGACCGAGCTCCAGGGCGGCATCGAGCACCCGGACGGGCGGCGCGAGCCCTGGGCTGCGCTGGCCATGACCGACGCCGTCGTGCGCGACGAGAATCGGCGCCTCGAGCGGGCCGTGCTGCAGGCGACGATGACCGACGGCTCGGCGCGGCCGTTGACGGTCGAGGCCGTCGGCGACACGGGGTTCCACCTCGGCACCGGGCTCTACTTCGGCTTCGACGACCACTGGCACGGCGAGTGGCGCGGCGACCTGCACGTCGACGGCGAGCACGTCACCGACTGCACGGACCCGGCCGCGGCGCGGCGCCTGCACCAGATGCGCGACAACCTGGTGCGCGTCGAGGACCCGGTCGGTGGTGGCGTGGGCTACGGGAACCTGCAGAGCCTGTTCCTCGGCCCGCACCCCGAGCTCGGGCTCTCCGAGGAGGCGAGCTTCCTGTGATGGCGAGACCGCCGTGGACGAAGGCCCTGCGATGGCGCTGAGCGTGCAGCGCGACCTCGACGCGTTGCGTGCCGGGTTGGAACGCTGGCTGCGACGACCGATCGGCGAGCTGCGCCGTCCCGACCCGGGGTGGTCGTGCGAGACGCTGGTGGTCGACGGCGAGCTGGTGGTTCGGCTTCCGCCGCTGGGCGAGGGGATCTTCCCGACCTACGACCTGGCGCTCCAGGCATCGGTGCAGTCGGCTGCAGCCGCCGCCGGCGTGCCGATCGCCGCACCGGTGCGCCACGAGCGCGATCCGGCGTTCGTCGGCAGCGAGTTCTTGGTGATGCCGTTCGTCGATGGGCCCATTCCGGGCGAGTTCACGGCCGGAGATCCCTGGATCGCCGGGCTCGGCGGCGACGAGGAGCGGCGGCAGATATGGACATCGTTGCTCGACACGCTGGCGGCCATCGGCGGGGTCGACACCGCCGGGCTCGGCCTGCGATCAGGGCTCGGCGCCGAGGTCGCCTGGTGGCAGCGGTACCTCGACTGGGCCTGTGACGGCGATGCTCCGGCACGTCTGGTGGAGGCGATGCGATGGTGTGCCGAGCATCGGCCCGTCGAAGAGCCGCCGGGTGGGCTGCTGTGGGGCGATGTGCGGCTGGGCAACGTGGTGTTCGATCCCGACCGGCTCGTGCCACGTGCAGTGCTCGACTGGGACATGACCAGCGCCGGACCGGCCGAGCTCGACCTGGCCTGGTTCACGTCGCTCGAGCAGGTGCAGGTCGAACTGACCGGCATGTCGGTGCCCGGATTCGGTGACCCGGATGCGGCGGCAGTGCGTCTGGCGGCAGGTCTCGGCCGTCCCCTCGTCGACCTGGCCTGGTTCGAGGTGTTCGCCCTGGTGCGGGCGAGCGCCATCTCGACGCGCATCGCCGTGCTGTTCGCTCGTGCGGGTGCGCCCACCCGGTTCTCGATCGACCGGGATCCGACGCTGGCCGCCGCCGAGGCACGCATCGCCATCGCTTCGAGGAGCACGCCATGACCTCAGTCGACAATCCGCGCACCGTCACCCCGGGACGCTTCGATCAGCGCATCGTGGCGCGTGCGCTGGAGCACGTGCGCAACGGCTCCACCGACCTCGCGCTCGACGTGCTCGAGGTGCCGCTGTGGTACTACGGCGACCCGGCGGTGCTGGCGAGCGAGGAGGCGCTGCTGGCGCGCACACCGATCGCGGTCGTCGCCTCGGCACGGGTTCGCGAGCCGCACGACTTCGTCGTACGCGAGGTGATCGGGCGATCGGTGCTCGTGACGCGCGGGGCCGATGGCGTGGTCAGGGCGTTCTTGAACTACTGCCGGCACCGAGGGGCGCGGCCCGCCGACGGCTGCGGCAACGCTCGGCGCTTCACCTGTCCGTACCACGCGTGGAGCTACGACGCCGAGGGGCAACTCGTCGGGATGCCGGGAGCTCGGGGGTTCGACACGCTGGACCGGTCGACGGCGGGGCTGGTGGCGTTGCCGTGCGAGGAGCGCCACGGGTTGGTGTTCGTCGTGGTGACGGCAGGCGCGACGATGGACCTCGATGGCCATCTGGGTCCGCTCGATGCGGAGTTGGCGGCGTGGGACCTGGGTTCGTATCAGCACCACACGTACCGGGAACTGACGTCGGAGGTGTCGTGGAAGGCGGCGTTGGAGGCGTTCGCCGAGAACTACCACTTCCCGTTCGTGCACGGGTCGAGCGTGATCGGGACCTCGACCATGGCCGACACGGCCGTGCACGATGCCTTCGGGCTGCACCACCGGATCTGCTTCCCGTACGCGTGGTTGGCCGATGCGGACGAGTCGATGGTCGGGTTGGGCGAGCCGGTCGATCACGTGGCGATGATCTACTGGCTGTTCCCGAATCTCGTGCTGGCGTGCACCCCGGTCGGGGCGGAGCTGATCGACATCCTGCCGGCGGGAACGCCGACGCGGTGCGTGTTGCGGCACGGGTGGATGGCTCGGGTGCCGGCGGCATCGGACGAGGATCGGGCGGGCTACGACGAGCTGTTCGAGTTGGTGCACGCAGCGGTGCGGGACGAGGACTTCGCCATGCTGCCGCAGTGCGGGGACGGGATCCGCCACGGCCAGCACGAGGCGATGGTGATCGGTCGAAACGAGATCGGGGTGCAGCACCTGGTGCGGGCGTTCGCTTCGGTGCTGGCGCTGGACCTCACGGGACCGGCGCCGAGCACGGTCGACGAGCGCCGCCCCTGACGCTGAGCCACAACCTCACTCCCCCACCCCCGCCCGCCATACACCTGACGTGACCGTACGCGCCGAATCGGATCCGATTCGGCGCGTACGGTCGAAAACCCTTTGAGTGGGCGCGGGGCTCGTGGCAGGGTCGGCCTGCCGCAGTGCATCGCTCGCTTCGCTTCCGACCCGACGGCAGGGCCGGGCCTCCACTCCGCAACGACGAGGAGGCGACCCGTGCCCACCATCGCTCCGCACCTCCGGCCACCCGACCCCACCCCGCCGGCATCCGCCCGTCGACGCGCCCAGCTCAACGCACTCCGTCGAGCCTCGGGCCTCCGCCCCCGCGAGCGAGCCGACCTCCACCGCGCACGCTTCGACCTGCTCGACCAGCTCGCCGACCTCGAACGCCAGCTCGCCGACCTCACCGAACAGCGGCTCACCGTCATCGACATGCTCGCCGACCTCCGCGAGCAGCTCTGGCCCCCCCCCCCCCCACGTAACGCCCGCCGCCCCCCCCTGCTAGCCCGGGCCCCCCAACCGCCCCAAGCCGCCACCCCCCCACCCC
>CAZYKR010000092.1:0-14338 GCA_964648005.1 uncultured Iamiaceae bacterium | reverse complement strand
AGTCGCACGCCGTCGGCGTCGACGCCGTTGATCAGGTAGTGACCGGCATCGGGCTGCCGCAGGCGAAGCAGCAGTTGGAACAGCGTCGACTTGCCGCCGCCCGACGGGCCGACGATGCCCACGGCCTCACCTCGGCCGATCGCCAGCGACACGTCGTGGAGCACCGGCTGTCCCGGCACGTAGCTGAACCCGACGTTCGCCAGCTCGATGCGATCGACGGCGGCGAGCGGCGCTCCCGCGTCGGGGTCGACCGCCGCACCCTCGAGCTGATCCAGCGCGTCGCTGGCGACCACCAGGTACGGATACACCTCGTCCAGCGACTGGATGTTCGTCTGCAGGTTCTGGCTGTACGACAGGCTGCGGATCAACAGCAGGATCACGGTGCCGAGCGCGGCGACGTCGACCGAGCCGACGTTGTAGACGGCGACCACGCCGAGCACCACGCACACGATGGCGACGTTGCGGTACATCATCCGCACCAGCCGCCCGTAGAAGGCCGACCGGTAATAGGGCCCGGCCACGGCGTCGGTGGCGCGATCGAGTTTGGCGGCCACCTCGTCGGCCACGCCGAAGACCTGTGTCTCGGCGCGCATGCCGATGACCTCGAACAGCTGGTCCGTGTACGTCGCGTTCGCCGTGCGCTGGGCGGCGGCCGCGGCGCGGGTGAGCTTCGACACCGGACGGAAGGCGAAGAACAACCCGACGCTGGCGACGATGAGTACCGACGTGCCGACGAAGCTGACGAGCAGGGACGCGGTGATGAGGGTGACGACGTTGATGGCAGCGACCATCCCCGACGAGAGCACCATCACCGCGGTGCTCACACGGCCGGCGGTGGCGACCACGTTCTCGTGCAGGTCGCCCGCCGCGTACTCGGACATGACCTTCCAGTCGGAGGAGAGCCAGGCCCGCATCAGACGGGCGCGGAGCCGCACGAAGATGTCCGTGCCCAGGCGAGCCGGCATCCGGGTGAGGAACAGCCCCAGACCGAGCATCGTGGCGCCCATGGCCATGGCCAGCCACAGCGCCTCGGCGATGCCGAGTTGCGCGTTGTCGAGCGGTCCCCAGTCGATCGAGACAGCGTCGCTCCCCTCGGCGATGGCGAAGGCGGCGTTGGCGACGAGGAAGAGCAGCGCGGCCTCGGCGAGACCGGCCACCAGCGACAACAACGACAGCACGGCGAGCTTCCACCGCACCCCCGACACGTCGACGACGCGGTTGAAGGCCCGCAGGGCCTGACGTGCCGTGACCGCTTCGTACCCCTCGGGCACGCGGCGATCGCCGGTTCGACGGCGCGGCACGGCGCTCACGGGGTGTCGCTCGCGGCGTCGTCGCCGTCGCCGTCGCCGGATGCGTCGGCGGCCGCCGTCCACCCCGGAGGCTCGTCGGGCACGTCCTTGCTGGCGAACAGCCACTTGTCGAGGATGAAGAACTTGGCGACCCAGATCACGCCGAACGCGGCAAGGTTCGTGACGTTGACCAGCACCGGCGGCGGGTCGCCGTCGTAGACGGCCGTCACGCCTTGGACGGCGAGCGTCGACAGGACGAACCCCAGGACCGTGAGTCCCCAGAACGGGGCGATCTCGGTGAGCCAGTTGCTCTTGCCCGAGACGTTCCACACCCAGTACCGGCTCAGCAGGTACGCGGGCACGGCGCTGATCGACACTGCCGCCATGTTCGCGGTGACCGGCTCGAGGCCGCCGAGGGTCTGGAACCCGAAGAGCAACGTCTGACCGAACACCACGTTGAACGCAGACACGGCCAGGTAGCGGAGTCCCTTGGCCAGGTACTCGCGCCGGAGCGCGTCCAGGCGCGCCAGCACGCCTGGAGCGGCTGGCTCGAGGGCGGCATCGGCCGGGTCGTCGGTCTCGTCGGCGTCCATCGGGAACGACCAGTGTCGCAGGCGTAGGATCGACGGTGCGCGACGGCGGACGCGGGAGGAGTGAGGGGACGAGCGATGGAGACACGGCGACCGAGGATGCTGCTGATCCTGCCGCGCTCGGAGATCAACGGCCTGCATCGGGTCTTCGGACACCGCTTCGTCCCGTTAGCGCTGATGACGGTCGGCGCACTCGCCGAGCGCGAGGGCTGGGACGTCACCATCGTCGACGAGACCTACGACGACCTTCCCGACGAACGACCCGACCTGGTGGGCATCACGGTGTGGACGCTCTTCGCCACACGGGCCTATCGCATCGCCGATGCGTACCGGGCACGGGGCGTGCCGGTCGTCCTCGGCGGGGTCCATGCCTCGATGCTCCCGGGCGAGGCGCTGCGCTACGCCGACGCGGTCGTCGTCGGTGAAGCCGAATCGGCACTCGGGCAGGTCCTCGACGATGCGCGCCACGGCACCATGGCCGGGATCTACCGCGGCACGTGGGGCGAGATGGCCGCCACACCCACCCTCGACGAGATGGCCCACCTCTACGACCGCTTCCCGACGTGGCGCTACTGGCCGCAGTACTCGGTGCAGACCACCCGGGGATGCCGCTTCAACTGTGACTACTGCTCCGTCATCCGCATCAACGGACGCGGCGCTCGCCACCACGACCCGTATCAGGTGATCGAGCAGATCAAGCGGCGCAGCGAGCAGACGCGCCTCACCGTCGGCGTGATGTTCACCGACGACGACTTCGGCACGGACCTCGACTACACCCACGACCTGCTCGACGCCATGGTCGCGAGCAAGGTCAAGATCGCCTGGACCGCGCAGTCGAGCATCGGTCTGGCGCGGCATCCCGACCTGCTGGACCTGGCGTACCGAGCCGGTTGCCGCTTCTTGTTCGTCGGGTTCGAGAGCATCGCGCGCGACTCGTTGCTCGAGGCCAACAAGAAGAACCGACCGGCCGAGTACGCCGAGCTCATCGGCCGCATCCACGAGGCGGGCATCGCCGTCGAGGGTGCCTTCATCTTCGGGTTCGATCACGACGGACCGTCCGTGTTCAGCGACACCATCGAGTTCGCCGACGAGATCGGCGTCGACATGACCCTGCTGAACATCCTCACCCCGACCCCGGGCACAGCCACCTTCGCCCGGCTGTGGGAGGCCGGGCGGATCGTCGACTTCGACTGGGCGCACTACTGCGGCTACCAGGCGGTGTTCGAACCCGAGCAGATGAGCCGAGCGCAACTCGAGGAGGGCCTGCGGCGCGCGTACCGCGACTTCTACTCGCCGCGCCGACGGCGCCGGCGCGCCCTCAGGCACCTGCGCCAGTTCACACCCGACATCGCCGCAGTCCTGACCGGCGTCAACTGGAGCTACGGCCGCGAGTTCCACGACCTGCGCGTGTCCACCGAGCCTGCGTACCGCGCGCCGCAGGAGGAGCTGGAACGTCTCGCCATCACCTCGCGCGCCGACGCCAACGACGCCATCTGGCTCGCGGCCCACCAGGTCGACGGCGCCGAGACCGAGGCCGGGGTGCCGGTGCTGCTCGGCCGTCACGGCGCCGACGCCGCCCGCTGACCACCACCATGCGCCACGCGCTGTACCTCCCGCCCTTCGGCGAGCTGGCCGACGTCCGTGCGCTCGCCGAGATCGCCGCCACCGCCGAGGAGGCGGGGTGGGACGGCCTGTTCATCTGGGACCACCTGGTGCGCGCCGAGCCAGGAGCCGAGGACGTCGCCGACACCACCGTCGCCCTCGCCGCCGTGGCGCTGGCGTCGCAGCGCCTGCGCTTCGGACCGATGGTCACGCCGATCTCGCGGCGCAGGCCGCAGAAGCTGGCGCGCGAGATCATCACGCTCGACCACCTCAGCGGCGGTCGGTTGGTGTGGGGGTTCGGGCTCGGCGTCGACACGGCGCGCGAGCTTTCCGCGTTCGGCGAGGTCACCGACGCCCGCACCCGCGCAGAGATGCTCGACGAGGGCGCTGCCGTACTCGACGCGCTGGTGTCGGGTCGTCCGGTCGACCATGTCGGCCCCCACTACGTCGCCGAAGGCGTCACGTATCAGCCCCATCCGGTGCAACGCCCACGCCCACCGTTCTGGTTCGCGGCACGACGAGGACATGCCAAGCCGGTCGCCCGCGCCGCCCGCTATGACGGCCTGTTCGCCATCGAGCTCACCGCCGACCAACTCGCCCGCGACCTCGACGTCGTCGCGGCGATCCGGGGCGGTCTCGACGGCTTCGACGTGGCCGTCACCGCACACGGCAACAACCTGCCAGCCTTCGCAGCGGCCGGCGCCACCTGGGTGATGTGGGACTACCCGCCGGGCGTGGCGTTGGCCGAGGTGCTCGCCGACGCCCGGCGTGGCCCCGACATCTGAACCGCGCCGACCGGACCGGACGGTCGACCGGCTACTCGTGGAGCGACACGCGCTCGGGCGTCAGGCGCAACACCGTGCGCTGCTGCTCGTCGAGCAGCGGGATCAAGGTCGTCGGATCCGGCAGATCTCCTCCGCCGAGTCGTCCGAACACCGCCGCGGTGAGCTCGGCACGCAACGGGTCGGCATCGATGGTCTCGACAGTGCCCACCACGACGAGGTGCTGGCGTCCGTCGGTCACGCACAGCGACACCCGAGGTTGTCGGCGAGCGTTGTGCCACTTGGCCGTGTAGCTCTTGACCGAGATCACGGCTCGACCGGTGTCGTCGAGGACGTAGCCCACCATCGACTGCTGAGGAGAACCGTCACGCCGGCCCGTGGCCAGCACCGCCCACTGATGGTCGAGCGCGAAGCGGCGCTGCTCGGGCGACCACACGCCTCGCGCGTCGCCTGACTCGGACGTCGTGGCGCTCATGCGTCGTGCCAGTCGCTCGGCTCGAGGAACTCCGCCGGCGGCGGCGGGCCCCAGCTGTAAAGGAACTGGTGGCCCTGCCACGCCTCCGGGTGGTAATCGCCGTCGTCGATGCGGTCGACGTCGGCGGTGTACTCCACGAAGTTCCCGGCCGGGTCGCGCAGATACCAGAAGAGGTTGGAGCCGATGGCGTGCCGGCCCATGCCCCAGACGTGGCGACCGGGGTCGTCCATCAGCAGCGACGACGCGCCACGTCCCACCTCGTCCGCGTCGTCCACCTCGTACGCCACATGATGCAGGCGCGGCCCCGGCGCCGACTGCACGGCGACGGTGTGGTGGACCTCGCCGGCCCGGGTGAAGGCGATCACGCCGGGCAGCTGGTCGGAGATCTCCAGGCCGAGCCCGTCGGTGAGGACGCGCAAGGTCGTCGCGAAGTCCGGCGTGCCGAGGACCAGATGGGTCAGGTTGCTCGGTCGCACCGGATCGGTGCGGCGCACCCCGTCCGCCGGACGGCCCCGGCGCGATGCGTCACCGGGGCGGTTCGTCACCGGGGGCGGCAGCACATCCGACGTCGTGAGGGGCGGTGCCACCTCGAGCTCGATCGGCAACCCGGTGCCAGGTTCGGTGAGGACGAGGCACTCGTCGGATGGGCGATCGTGGGCGACTGCGACATCGAGTGCGGCGAGCGAAGCGGCCACACGGTCGAGGTCGTCCGGCGATGCGGCGGCGAGACCGAGGCGCCGTAGTCCTCGCCGAGGCGCTTCGACGAGGTGGAGCTGGCGTCCGCCGTCGCGGGTGGCGAACCAGCCGTCACCCTCGTCCACCAGCCCGAACGCGGCGTAGAAGGCGCCGGCAGAGGCGACGTCGGGCACGGCCACGTCGATGGAGGTGATGCGGTGCAGCGGCATGGGCTACACTTTATCAAGTGATAAAGCCGGAGGCGACGTCGACGCCGTCCAAACTGCTGGACGCGGCGCTGGTCGAGTTCGCCGCGCACGGGTACGAGGCAGCCTCGACCCGGGCCATCGCCGCTCGCGCCGGCGTGCACCAGCCGCAGATCAACTACCACTTCTCGTCGAAGGCGGCGCTGTGGCGTGCCGCCGTCGATCACCTCTTCGTTCAGCTCGTCGCTGACGTCGGACCAGCGATCGCCGCGGCCACCGACGACCGGTCGCGCTTCGCCGCCGCGGTTCGGGCCTTCGTGCACTTCGCCGCGGCGCACCCCGAGCTGAACCGCATCATGGTGCACGAGTCGACTGTCGACTCCGATCGGCTGCGCTGGCTGGTCGACACCCATGTGCGCAACGCCTTCGACCTTGTCGCCGGGCTCTGGCGTGGCGTGCGCGCCGACGCCGCCGTCGACACGATCGACGAGACGGTCCTGTACTACCTCGTCGTCGGCGGCGCCTCGCTGCTCTACGTGAACGCAGCCGAAGCCCGACTCCTTCGCCCGGACGTCGACCCGAGCGACGGCGCGCTGATCGACGCACATGCCGATGCCCTCGTGACCTTGTTGCTCGGGTCCCCCGAACGCATCGGCCCGACGGGGACCACCGCCGACACCGTTCGCCGCACCCACCCACTCAGGAGCTGACCATGTCCTTCCGCCTCGCCAACGTCGACGGACGCGCCGCGCTCGTGCGCGACGACGCCTGGTTCGACCTCGAACAGCTCGACGATGGGCTGAGCGCCGATCCGATGACGGCGCTCACGGATCTCGACCGGCTGCACGCCGCCGACGCCGCGCTCGAGGGTGCCGCGCCCACCGGGAGCTTCGCCGAAGCGCTCGACGCCGGACGGGTCGGACCGCCGGTACCGGCTCCCAGCGCCTGCTTCGGCATCGGCTTGAACTACCGGTCGCATGTCGCGGAGTCCAACATGGCCGTCCCGAGCGTGCCCGTGGTGTTCACGAAGTTCCCCGGCTGCCTCGTCGGACCGCGAACCACCGTCGACCTCGTCGGCGCCATGTGCGATTACGAGGTCGAGCTCGTGGTCGCCATCGGACCCGGAGGACGTGACATCACGGCCGAGACGGCGTGGGACCACGTCGCCGGGCTCACCGTCGGGCAGGACATCTCCGACCGGGCGCTGCAGTTCGCCGCCACCCCGCCCCACTTCGATCTCGGCAAGTCCCGCGACACCTTCGGGCCGATCGGCCCCGTGCTCGTGTCGACCGACGTCGTGCCGGATCGAGATGCAGTAGCGCTGTCGTGCACCGTCGATGGCGAGGTCCGCCAGACCGGCACCACGGCGGATCTCATCTTCTCGGTGCCCGAGCTGATCGCCTACTTGTCGTCGATCATGACGTTGCGGACCGGCGACCTCATCTTCACGGGCACGCCCGACGGTGTCGGGATGGCCACGGGCAAGCTGCTCACCGACGGCTGCACCATCGGCTCCTCGATCGACGGCATCGGCGAGCTGCGCAACCCGTGCCGTCTGGTTGGCTGAACCGTGGACGAGCGATTCGACGTCGACCTCATCGTCGTCGGCTGCGGGCCGGTTGGCGTCACGACGGCGCTGCTCACGGCGCGCCGCGGCCTGCGCGTCCTCGCCGTGGACCGCGCCACCGACATCTATGACCTGCCCCGCGCCATCGTCATGGACGAGGAGATCCAGCAGGTCCTGCGCGATGCCGGCGTCGAGGTCGACGACATCACCACCCCACTGGTCGGCGCCGAGTTCGTCCGCGCCGATGGCGCACGGGTGACGGGCGTCGAGATCCCGCCTGGGTTCGTCCTGCCGTCGGGACTGCCGCCGGCGGTCGCCTACGAACAGCCCCAACTCGAGGCGCGCCTGCGAGCGCACGCCACGGCTGCGGGCGTCCACTTCGACCTCGGTACCGAGCTCACCGACATCGCCGACGATCCCGCCGGTGGCGTCGTGGCCGAGTTGTCCCCGGTGCGCGGTGGCGCTGAGCGCCAGCTGCGGGCGAGGTGGCTCGTCGGCTGTGACGGTGCGCGCAGCTCGGTGCGCAAGCGGCGGGGCATCGCCTTCGTCGATCAGGGCTTCGACCAGCGCTGGCTCGTCGTCGACACCTGGCTGCGTCGCGATGTTGCCTTGTCACCGTTCGTCCAGCAGATCTGCGACCCGGCCCGCTCGGTGACCTTCGTCCCGGGCCATGACCGCCGGCGACGCTTCGAGTTCCTCCTGCACGACGACGAGACGGACGACGCCATCACCGAGCCGGCACGCGTGGCGGAGCTGCTCGCCCCGTGGCTGGCACCCGACGACGCCGAGATCACCCGGGCCGTCGTCTATCGGTTCCACGCGCTCGTCGCCGAACGCTTCCGCGACGGAGCCGTGTTCCTCGCCGGCGACGCCGCACACCAGATGCCGCCGTTCAACGGCCAAGGGCTCTGCGCCGGACTGCGAGACGCCGCCAACCTGTCGTGGAAGCTCGCGCTCGTGGATCGCGGCCTGGCGCCCGACGCGCTGTTGGACACCTACGACGCCGAACGTCGTCCGCACGCTGAGGCCCAGGTCGTGCACTCGGCTGACGCCGGCAAGCTGATCGAGGCAATCGCCGGACGCACCGACCACGGCGACGTCCCCGACCTGCTCGACGCCGGGTACGGCGCCGGGCGCCCGTTCCCGAAGCTGATGTCCGGCGTGTTGGTCACGGGCCCAGACGCCGTCGGCCGCCCCTTCCCGCTGCCGATCCTCGGCGACGGTCGACGTGCCTGCGACACGCTCGGCGACGGCTTCGCGCTGGTGTCGGTCGACGATCCGCGTCCCGGGATCGATGCGAACGTCGCCGGCCGTTGGGATGCCGTCGGCGCCCGATGGGTCGGCGTCGGTCCCGACCCGTGGCTCGCCGGCCTCGTCGCCGATGGCCGGATCGCCATCGTTCGACCGGATCGCTACCTCGCCGCCCTGGTCACGCCCGCGGAGCTGCGCGCCGCGACGGATGCGCTGCTCGGCCCTTCCGCCGTCTCGGGCTGACGCCGCAACCACGCCGAAATCGGGCTGGGAACTCCGAGATGTCGGAGCGGCCAGCCCAGTTTCGGTGCGATGTGCCAAGGTGAAGAGGTCGAACTGGTGGGCAACGTCGCCGACCGTACGGGTACCGACCCCGGGACGATCATGGACCTTGCCCCTCCCAACGAGCACAACGTGCTGGTGTTCCTCGCCGCCTTCGGCGTGCTGCTGGTGGCGGCGCGCGGCTTCGGTGCGCTGGCGAAGCGCTTCGGTCAGCCCGCGGTGATCGGTGAGCTCGGCGCCGGCCTGGTGCTCGGGCCGTCGCTGCTCGGTCGCGTCGCTCCCGACGTCGAGGCGTGGTTGTTCCCGCCCGATGCCGTCCAGACCGCGATGTTGTTCACCGTCGCCTGGCTGGGCGTCATCTTCTTGCTCGTGGTGACCGGTTTCGAGACCGACCTCGGCCTCATTCGACGGCTGGGCCGAGCCGCAGGTGTCGTGTCGACCGGCAGCCTCGTCGTACCCATCGCCGGTGGCCTCGCCGTCGGCGCCTTGATGCCCGCGACGTTCCTCGGTAGCGACGACCGTGTCGGGTTCGCGCTGTTCATGGGCGCGGCGCTGAGCATCTCGTCGTTGCCCGTGATCGCCAAGATCCTCACCGACATGGGCTACCTCCGACGTGACTTCGGCCAGCTCACGCTGGCTGCCGGCATGGCCAACGACGTCGTGGGCTGGATCGCCCTCGGCGTCATCTCCGGCATGGTGTCCGCCGGGGTCATCTCGCTGTCGGGGGTCGGCCTGACCCTGTTGGGCGTCGGCGCCTTCTTCGTCGTCGCCTTCACCGTCGGGCAGCGCCTCGTCGACCTGTCCTTCCGGGCCCTGCGCCGCCATGACGCCGACCCGGCGATGCGCACCACCGTCCTCGTCGTGCTGGCGCTGGCTGCAGCCGTCGCCACCCAATGGCTCGGCGTCGAGGCCGTCCTCGGAGCGTTCGTCGCCGGCATCCTCGTCGGTCGGTCGCCGTTCCGTGACGCCAAGATCCTCGACACGATCGAGACGGCCACCACCGCCTTCCTGGCCCCGGTCTTCTTCGCCAGCGCCGGGTTGCGCGTCGACCTCGGTCAGCTCACGGACCCGACCGTGCTGGTGTGGGGCCTGGTGATCATCGTGGTCGCCTCGGCGACCAAGTTCCTCGGCGCCGTCATCGGGGGCACGATCGTGCGGCTGCCGGGTCGGGAGTCCACCGCACTCGGCATCGGCCTCAACGCCCGCGGCGCGCTCGAGATCGTCATCGCCTCCGTCGGCCTGTCATTGGGCGTGCTCAACGGTGCGTCCTACACGGTCGTCGTGCTGATGGCCATGGCCACATCGATGATGGCCCCGCCGTTGCTGCGCCGTGCCCTGCGCGACTGGCCCGGCACCGACGCGGAGCAGGCCCGCCTCAAGCGCGAGGAGGCACTGGCCGTCAACCTTGTCGTGCGCACCGACCGCGTGCTGGTGCCCAGCCGCGGTGGGCCCCAGTCGATGCTGGCGGCGCAGATCCTCGACCTGGCATGGCCGTCGACCACCGAGGTCAGCGTCCTCGCCGCCGGTCCCGACGCCAGCGAGGAGTTGCTCGTGCCCATCGCCGGTCTCCTCGGGGAACGTTCGCCGCAGCTCGTCGTGCGCGCCGGCGCCGACGTGGGACAGGCCGTGATCGCCGAGGCGAAGCTCGGGTACGGCGCCATCGTCATCGGGCTCGAGACCGGGCCGGGCGAAGGCGAGGTCCCCGAATGGGTGACCGAGGTGATCGCCCGGACACAGATCCCGGTCGTGCTGGTGCGCCGTCCGCGCCTGTTGGACCGGCGTACGCCCTGGGCGTTTGGCCGGGCGCTGGTGCCGGTGTCGGGCGGTGCCCGGGCGCGAGCAGCGCAGGAGATCGCGTTCGGCATCAGCTCCGCCATCGGCACGGACACCGTCATCGCGCACGTCGCCCCGCCCGGTCAGGTGACGAGCGACGGTGTCGTCGAGTCGGGGGCGTTCGGCGCCACGCCGGCCACCACCGCCACCCGGGTGGGCGAGGGCGTGCTGGGTGACGCCTTCCTGCGTGCCCTCAGTGCCGGGGCACGCGTGCAGACGATCGAACGCGTGTCGGCGTCACCCGCTGAGCAGATCGTGGCCCTCGCTCGCGAGGTCGCCGCCGACGTCGTCATCATCGGTGCCACGCGCCGCACCGTCGGCGACGGGCAGTTCCTCGGCGCAACACCGACCGAGGTGCTGCGCCACTGCGATGCCACAGTCGTCGTCGTGGTGCTGCCCGAGTCCTCGAACGGCTGACCGGGTCGCCCGCACCCCAGCCGGCGTCCACCAGCGGCGAGTCAGGACGCGTCGGCGATCGCAGCCGCAGCAGCCGCCCGGCGCGCTCGCACCCGTGGCCGGGATGCAGCCAAGGCGACGAGGCCCACGCAACCGGCGTAGATCGCCCACTGATACGCGGTGAGCTCCTGCCAGCTGATGAGCTCACGAGCGTTGGTGATCAGCAGCAGTCCCGCGACGGCGAGCCCCATCGGGCGGGCCGGGATGTGTCGGATCACCCACGCCGCCACCGGCGCCGCGACGATCCCGCCGGCGAGCATCGCCACGATCACGCCGATGTCGAGGCCACCCCGACCAACGGCGGCGATGAGCGATCCGGCCGACACGAACGCCACGAACACCTCAGCGGTGTTGACCGATCCGACGGCGAAGCGCGGCTCGAGGTCACGGTGCATCAGGAACGGGGTGATCACCGGCCCCCAGGCGCCGATCATGCCGTTGGTGATGCCGCCGGCCCCGGCGACGACCTCGACGCCCTTGTCGTTGAAGCGCGGCATCGACGCCGGGTCGTGCTCGATGTCCTCGTACTCGGTGGGGTCCGGTTGGGACGACTTCTTGGAGAACCGCCACAGGATGCGCAAACCGATGAGCATCAACAGACCGGCGAGGATCGGCTTGAGCGTCTCGCCGTCCACGTTGGACAGCACGGTGACGCCGATGACCGCCCCGATGGCGCCCGGGATGGCCAGCTGCAGCACGAGCTTGTGGTCGATGTTGCGGAAGCGCCAGTGCGAGATGGCGGCGGCGATGCCGGTGAAGACCTTGGCGATGTTCACGGTCGTGGAGGCGGCGGCGGGCGACAGCCCGGTGCTCAACAGGATGCTCGACGACGTCGGCCCGAAGCCCATGCCGAGTGCCCCATCGACGAGCGACGCGAGGAACCCGGCGGTCGCGACCCACACGAGATCGTTCATAGTCGACAAATCCTACTTATTTGGTGGGAAATGTCCAGTGCCGGCGTTCTGGCTACCGTTGCCCCGTGTCATACCGCTTCACGAGCGAGCTCTGGATGGCCCCGGCGGAGGCGGCCTGGTACTTCGTGACCCTCCCCCACGACGTCGCCGACGACATCGACGAGCGCACCGCTCCGACCCGCAAGCGGGGCTTCGGCTCGGTGCGCGTGCAGGTCACCGTGGGGACGACGACGTGGGACACGTCGGTGTTCCCCGACACGAAGCGCCAGTCGTACGTCCTGCCCGTCAAGAAACAGGTGCGCGTGGCTGAAGGCATCGACGACGGCGACGAGGTCGTCGTGTCGCTGCGCCTGCTCGACGTCTGAGGCGCGACGGTCGCCGTCAGCCGTCGGCCGCCCGCCGCGTGGCCTCATCACACTCATCACGAGCGCGTCCCGCCAGCCAACGATCGCCGGCGGCGTCGAACGAGGCGGCGGCCAGCGCGAACCACCGGCCAGCCTCCGCCGGGTGGCCTGCAGCCAGATAACAGCGGCCAGCCTCGCGCTGTGCACGTCCGAGGTCGCCGGGAGTGCGCTCGATCAGGTCCCACTCCTGGCTCAGCGCGCGATCTGCCTCGTCGAGATCGCCGTGCAAGCGGTACGCGCCGGCCGCGACGATCCACGCCACACCACGTGTCGCCAAGTCTTCCGGCGCGCCGGCGAGGAGGTCGAGCGCGTTGTTCGCCGTGACCATCGCCTTCGTGCCATCTCCCGTCTCGACGAGGGCCTCACCGACGAGCAGGTTCAGGTCCGCCAACGTCCACGGGTGCATCGCGGCCGACTCGATCGCCTCGAACGCTCGAGCGCCGAGGGCTTGCACGGCGGCGGCGTCGCCGCGTCGACCCGCCGCGCTGACGGCGATGGCGAGATCTGAGGGTTCGGCCTCCGGTCCGAGATCCAGCAACTCGTCAACTGCGTCGAGCTCGCCGCGCACGAGGTGCACCTGCGCCTGTCCTCGTCGGATGGCGCCGGGCACCGGCCAGCTGTCGGGGATGTGCGCGAACCATCGAGCCGAGTCGTCGACGTCACCCACCTGGAGGGCGCTGATCGCCGCTCGGTAGACGAGCTCCGATGCACGTTCGGGCGCAGCCGCAAGCGCCGCCCACGCGTCAGCATCGTCGAGGCATGGTCCGAGCTCAGCGGCCACCTCCGCGTAGCTTCCGGCCGCCCAGGCATCCTCGGCGCGTGCGATGCGCCCTGCGATTGCGTCCACTCCCACCTCCGCGTCACGCGACGGTGCGGGACGCTAGCGCTACGGCGGGGGTGGCGCTCCGGGTCGCTCGTGCCGCCAGTCCCGGTCGTCGAAGAAGCGACGCATGGCTCGGCGGGAGTTGAGCTCGATGATCTCGAGGTGGTCGTGGCGCGCCAGCGCGGTGTCGAGACGGGGACGGCTGTCGCGTTCGTAGTGCCAGATCCAGCGGTAGAAGCTGAGCTGGAACCGCTCCGGACAACCCTCGGCCTGCAACGGCTCACCGTGATGGCGAGCCGTCCGCCACACCGCAGCGGCGACGCACGCCCATGTGCGGCGAGCGATGACGATCACGGTGTCGGCGCGAGCGAAACGCTCGTCGAACGTGCCGCCATAGTTCCCGTCGAGGATCCAGCGGTCACCGGCGCACAGCTCCCGCTGTCGGCGACGCCAGGCATCCCGCGGGCACTCGACCCAGCCCGGGCTCCAGAACTCGCGGTCGAGGTGCACCACCGGGAGACCGGTCACATCGCCGAGCGCTCGGGCGAACGTCGACTTGCCTGCACCACCTGGCCCCACGATTGCCACCCGCTCCACGGCGTCCAGCCTTCCGCACGTCAGCTCCCCACGCCAGGACGAACTCAGGCTGGCGATGTGGTCGAATGCCGCCATGGCGACGCAGGTCCGAGATCCGCAAGGAGCGGCATGGGTCGTCCGCCGGAGGTGGGCGCACCGCTCGGTCCGGTGGCGAGGTCGGCGAGGGGCCGGAGAGATCGCCGAAGGCGCCGAACTGTTGGCCCACGGCGCCGACATCCCGGTCGTCGGCATCGTCGTGGCCGGGCTCGCGCTGCTGCTCATGGCGATCGCCGCCATCGTCGTGATCGTGCCGGCCGTGGTCTTCGTGGTGGAGGTGCTCGTCGTCATCGTGATCGTCGCCGCGGGGGTGATCGGCCGGTTGCTGTTCGGCCGGCCATGGACCATCGAAGCGCGACGATCCGACGGCGCGGCACACGAGTGGCAAGTGCGCGGCTGGCGCGCCAGCCGAGATCAGATGCTGGTCGTGGCTAACCAGCTACGGGCGACCGGCCTACCCGCGGACGGCATGCGAGGGGCGATCCACCCCGCCGAGGCGGGCGACTGACCGGCCGGCGAGGCCGAATCGCCGGACCGTACCGGTGGCGTCCGCGCC